>SCVN01000023.1:300000-577390 GCA_004296885.1 Nitrospirota bacterium
TACGCGACGGCTGTCATGCTGGACTCCGCCGTGCGGATGACGGCCAGCGCTGCGCGAAAATCCTGCTTCGCATAGCCCTGATTATTGAAGAGCAAGGCCAGCGGCGGGCCTGAAATGGTGGTCACGGAATAGAGCAATCCGATCCCTGTTCCAAACGGTACGGCGATGGCGTTCTCGGCCTGGATAGGCCTCCGGATGCCGGCGGCCTGCAGGAGGATCAGGGGCAGGAGCATGAAATAGGTGATGAACTTGACCCAGCTCGGCTGGACCAACGACAGCACGTAGGCGCCGACTCCAACGCCGATGAGCAAGCCGAGGAGCATGGGCATCACGCGCTTCCAAATGTGCGGCACGCTGTGCCGGTTGATCAGCAGGACATAGCCGTTGATGACCAGCTCCACCAGAACCAATGCCGGGTTCAGAATTCGGTTGACGTAAAACAGCAGGGCCACGGGGACGGTGATGGACGAGAAGCCATAGCCGAGCCCCCCGTTGACGATCGCCGCCACGAATGTGATCAAGATAAGAGCAATGTGATCCATATCTATCCTTGAATCTTTATGATGACATTTCCCCTGAACCGGTGATGTTCAGGATTGTGGCGTCTTGCGGCGACCCGATGCAAAGTCTCGCAGCGTATAGTTATCGAGAATTTCCGCTATCGCGTTACGAACATCCAACATGACCTGCTGAATTGGACAACTGTCCGTCTCCGCATAAGGACAGTCCTGACACTTCTGATAGGCGGTCTTGCTGACGCAGGCGATCGGCGCCAGGGGGCCATCCAAAAGCCGGATCACCTGTCCGAGCGTGATCTCTTCGGGCGCCTTCAGCAGGCTGTACCCCCCGTTGATGCCTCGCTTGCTGGTCAAGAGGCCCGCGTTCTTGAGCGTCAACAGGATCTGCTCCAAAAATTCAATGGGGATATTTTGCCGTTCGGCGATCTCATGGCGCTGCAGGAGGGCGGAGTCCCGCTGCGCCGTCAGTTCCAGTAAGGCCCGAAGCGCGTACTCGCCTTTTTTGGAAAATTTCATCTCAGACTCAAAAGTAAAGTGATTCGCTCAATTTTTCTGACAATAGACGAACCGGAGACGCTGAGTCAAGCTGTATGACGCAACTAACCGCATACCTCGTGGTCAAATCCCGACTCGTCACGTCATTGTACAACCCACAAAGCCCCCCATGATCTCCCTGTCGTTACCTTGACAGGGAAAGGGGTTTCTTGTTAGTTTGACGCCGCTTCTGGAGGCGATATAGCCTCTGAAGCGGCCACATGGGCATCGACCCATCCCGTTATCGACCAGGCAACAGCGGCAAGGGCGTTCTGTGACCCTCCAGGAGCTCATCCTCTCCCTCCATCGCTACTGGGCCGACCAAGGCTGCGTCATCCACCAACCCTACGACTTGGAGATGGGTGCGGGGACGTTTCACCCGGCAACATTTCTGCGCGCGCTGGGGCCGGAGCCCTGGCGGGCCGCTTATCCTCAGCCCTGCCGCCGCCCCACGGACGGCCGCTATGGTGACAACCCGAATCGGATGCAACATTACTATCAGTACCAGGTGGTGCTGAAACCTTCGCCGGCTAACATTCAGGACCTGTATTTGGAGAGCTTGACCCGCCTCGGCATCAATCCCAAGCAACACGACATCCGCTTTATGCAGGACGACTGGGAATCGCCCACGCTCGGAGCCTGGGGCCTGGGTTGGGAAGTGCGGCTCGACGGCATGGAAATCACCCAGTTCACGTATTTCCAAGAAGTGGGCGGGATCGAGCTCAACCCCATCACCGTGGAGATCACCTACGGCACCGAACGCATCGCCATGTACCTCCAGCAAGTTGATAACGTCTACGACCTTCGATGGAACGACCAGATCAGCTACGGGGACATCCATCACCAGACAGAAGTCCAGTTTTCCACCTATAATTTCGAGGCCTCGGACACAACGATGCTCACGGCGACGTTTCAGACCTTCGAAGCCGAGTGCATGAAACTGATCGACCGGGGGCTGATCCTGCCGGCCTACGACTACTGCATCAAGTCCTCCCACGTGTTCAATCTGCTGGACGCGCGCGGCGCCATCGGGGTCGCCGAGCGGACCGGCTTTATCGCCCGCGTTCGAGCCTTAGCCCACAAATGCGCCGAGGGCTACCTGGCGCAACGGGAACAACTCGGGTATCCGCTGCTCAAGAAGCAGACAGCGGGCAAGACGGTCACCAAGTAACGACGCCCGGATGATGCCACGCGTAAAGACAGGCCAAACCAGGACCAAGGCCAAGAGCAAGGCGGCCAAACCGGCTGCCGGCGAACTGCTCCTTGAGATCGGAACGGAAGAACTGCCGTATCAATTCATCCAGCCGGCCCTCCGCGCGCTCCACAGCCTGACCGAACAATTATTGCAAGAGCAGCGGCTCACGCATGGACCGGTACGAACCTTCGGCACCCCCCGGCGCCTCACACTGTCGGTTGCATCCTTGTGCGATCGCCAGACCGCGATGACCAAGGAAACGATGGGGCCTTCGAAGGCGGTGGCGTACGACGCAGCCGGCCAGCCGACCAGGGCTGCGGTCGGGTTCGCCGCCGGGCAGGGAGTGCCGGTCGAAGAACTCGAAGTCCGACAAACGCCCAAAGGCGAGTATCTGTTCGCCGTCAAACGCGAGACAGGACAGTTGACGGCATCGGTCCTGACCGAACTGCTCCCGACGCTCATCGGCAAGCTGTCCTTTCCCAAATCCATGAAATGGAACGACACGGGAGCCAGGTTCGGGCGCCCCATCCGCTGGATCCTGGCCCTCTATGCGGGGAAACCGGTTCCCTTCCAGGTCGCCGGGGTTCGTTCCGGCGCCCGCACTTGGGGACACAGGTTTCTCGGCCCGGCCGGCCGCAAAACATCCCAGGGCCTTCCGGTCACCGACCTCAAGTCATACCTGCGCACATTGGAGCAGCACGGCGTGATCCCGGATCAGGAACGCCGGCGCGAGCTGATCCTGGCACACGTCGAGAAACTCACCAAAGCGGCGGGCGGACGCCCGCATCGCGACGAGGAATTGCTGAATCAGGCGGTGTTCTCAACGGAATCCCCGCATCCGCTTCTCGGCGGATTCAACCCCCAGTACCTGTCGCTCCCGAAAGAAATCCTCATGACCTCCATGAAGGAGCACCAGGGCTTCTTTTCGGTCCTGCGCAAAGACGGCGCCTTGCTGCCTGCGTTCGTGTCCGTCACCAATATGAAACTGGCCAACATGCGGCTGATTCAAGCCGGGAACGAACGGGTGTTGGCGGCGCGCCTGGCCGACGCCCGCTTCTTCTTCGACGAGGACCGCAAGGTCCGCTTGGCCGATCGGGTCGAGAAGCTCAAGGGCGTCACGTTCCACAAGAAAATCGGCACCGTATTCGAGAAGCAACAGCGGATCAGACAGTTGGCGGATCGACTGGCAGGCATGTTCGCCCTCGACCGTGATACCTCTCGGGCTTGCACGAGGGCCGCTGAACTCTGCAAGGCGGATCTGACGACCGGGATCGTCGGCGAGTTCCCCGCGCTACAGGGAATCATGGGCGGGGAATACGCCACACATGACGGGGAAGCGGACCAGGTAAGCCGGGCCATTGCCGAGCATTATTTGCCTCCTTCTATGGAGGGAGACATTCCTGGGTCGGCAGCAGGGAAAGTCCTTTCCCTGGCCGATCGTCTCGACACGATCTTTACCTTTTTCCGTGTGGGCCTCGTCCCGTCCGGCTCCGAAGATCCCTTCGCCCTTCGGAGAAACGCCCTGGCGGTTGTGCGCATCGCCCTTGAAGGACGGCTCCCCCTGAACCTGGGGAATTTACATGTTCATATGGCCGACCTTTTAGATGACAAAGGCTTCAAACCAACTGCCTCCTCCAGCGACCCCACCGACTTCATACTGGAACGCCTTCGGTACTATGGTCGCACAGTTGACGGCCTGCGCGACGACGTGATGCTCGCCGTCCTGAAACCAACGCACCGCTCCCAATTGAACTTGCTGACCCTCTACGACAAGATGACAGCCCTGCAGGCCATCACCGGCAGGCCGGAGTTCGAACCCTTAACCATCGGCTTCAAACGAGCGCACCGCATCGTTGAAAAAGAAAAATGGGACGCCGAAGAGATTAACCCCGCTCTGTTTCAACACCTGTCGGAAACCGAGCTCTACAAGGCGCTCGAAGATGCCCGACTCCAAGTTCCGTTCTCCATCACACAAGGCGATTATGCAACGGCCCTGGACGG
This sequence comes from Nitrospirota bacterium, assembly GCA_004296885.1. NCBI lineage: Bacteria > Pseudomonadati > Nitrospirota > Nitrospirota bacterium. The sequence goes on from SCVN01000023.1 coordinate 304,249, forward strand.
GTTGGTCCGGCTCAAGCCGGCTATCGACGCATTTTTCGCCGGCGTTATGGTGAATGCCGACGATCAGGGCATCCGGGCAAATCGGCTTTCGCTCCTCTGCATGATCGATCGTCTCTTCCTCTCCTTTGCGGACCTGTCCGAGATCCTGGTACCGGGCGCATAACCATGGTGAGCCGCGATGCAGTCGGAGTCAACGCAGCCGAATCCGTCGGAACCGGCCGTCGACGCGGACAAAGCCGGGAAGCTGCGGCGCTACTCGTATGGAGTGTCGGCGGCCCTGATCGTCGCCTGCAATGCGGTTTTTCTGGCCGGACTCTGGGGGAGCGGGGTGAATCTGGATGCCTTGATCCGCACGCCCGACGTCTTCGATGCCACCCAGGACGTCTGCCTGCGCTTCACCTGGCATCGCGTCATCGGCGCCGAGGAGCCGGTTCAACTCTGCCACGAGTGGATCAACCTGTCCGATCCCTCGGGGAAAACCCACATCTTTCGCAAGGAAACCAAGGTCGTGCGGGGAGGGGACGGGAAGCTCTACTTCGACCACGGGGCGCAAGTGGACTACCGGCTGTTCCTGTTGGCCGCGTTCGTGGCCACGGTGATCGCGCTGGGCGTCACGGCCAAACGGCACCTGATCGCTCGGTATCGCATGAGGCTGGACATGCAGGGCAATACTCCGTCATGATTGTCATCCAAGGTTGGGACGCATCATAAGAGGAGAGGCAGGCGTGAGCACGAAGAAATTCGTCTATTACTTCGGTGACGGCAAAGCCGAGGGCGACGGAAACAGCAAGAACCTCCTGGGCGGCAAAGGCGCCGGCTTGGCCGAGATGACGAATCTGGGCATCTCCGTCCCTCCCGGCTTTACCATCTCCACCGATGCTTGCATCGAATACTACCGCCACAAGAAGACCTTCCCGCCGGGCATGTGGGATCAGGCCCTCCAGAGCCTCAAGCGGGTGGAGCGATCCATGGGGGCACAGTTCGGCAATCCCGCCAGCCCGCTGCTCGTCTCGGTGCGTTCGGGCGCCAGGGCCTCCATGCCGGGCATGATGGATACGGTGCTGAACGTCGGCCTCAACGAACGGACCGTCGAGGGGCTGACCGCCAAGACCAAGAACGAACGGTTCGCCAAGGACAGCTATCGGCGCTTCATCACCATGTACGGCAACATCGTCATGGGCGTGGAGCGGGAGCACTTCGAGCATATTCTGAAAGAGAAGAAGGCCGAGCGCGGACTCGTGCACGACACCGACCTGGACGCCAAGGCCCTGACCGACCTCGTGGTCCGGTTTAAAGCCCTGGTCAAACGAGAGACCGGCCGTGAGTTTCCGGAAGACCCGCTGGACCAGCTCCGGATGGCGATCAATGCCGTCTTCTCCTCCTGGTACGGCGCCCGCGCCGTGACGTACCGGCGACTCTACAACATTCCCGACAACTGGGGCACCGCCGTCAACGTCGTCGCCATGGTGTTCGGCAACATGGGGGATACGAGCGGCACCGGCGTGTCCTTCACCAGGAATCCGGCCACCGGCGAACGGGCTTTCTTCGGCGAATGCCTGTTGAACGCCCAGGGAGAGGACGTGGTCGCCGGCATCCGCACGCCGCTGCCGGTCACGGCCCTGGCCAAGACGCTTCCCGGAGCTTACAAGGACCTGGTCAAGACCTACCGGACGCTCGAGCAGCATTATCGGGACATGCTGGACCTGGAATTTACGATCCAGGAAGGCAAGCTCTACATGCTGCAGACCCGGGTGGGTAAACGCACCGGGATCGCCGCCGTCCGGATTGCCGTGGACATGGTCAAGGAAGGGCTGATCAGCAAAAGCGAGGCGGTGCTCCGCGTCGGCCCCGAGCAGCTCTCGCAGTACCTCTATCCGGTGTTCGACGCCGCGGCGGAAAGCAAGCATCCCTCATTGGGCAAAGGTCTGCCGGCCGGTCCCGGCGCCGCGGCTGGCAAAATCGCCCTGACCCCGGACAAGGCCGTGGACATGCAGGCCCGCGGTGAGCGGGTCATCCTGGTCCGCCAGGAGACCAGCCCCGACGACATCCACGGCATGAACGCCGCGCTCGGGTTTCTGACCGCGCGCGGCGGCATGACCTCCCACGCGGCCGTCGTCGCCCGGCAGATGGGCAAGGTCTGCGTCGCCGGCTGCGAGTCCATCGAGGTCACCGGCAGCACGACCGTCAAGATCGGCGGCCGGCCCTTCAAGGAAGGGGATTTCCTCTCGATCAACGGATTCACGGGCCACGTCTACGGAGACGACATCCCGGTGGTCGAGTCGGAGGTCATCCAAGTGATCCAGGGCAAACTCGACGCCCGCCAGTCCGAGAAGTACCGCTGTTTCGCCACGCTCCTGGGATGGGCCGATCAGGTCCGCCGGCTCAAAGTCAGGGCCAATGCGGACGTGCCCGACCAGGCCATGATCGCGCGGGGATTCGGGGCCGAGGGCATCGGGCTCTGCCGGACCGAGCACATGTTCTTCGCGGAAGACCGCATCCCCATCATGCAGAAAATGATCCTGGCCAGAACCAGCAAGGAGCGCGCGCAGTACCTGGCGCAACTCCTGCCGCTTCAGAAACAGGATTTCATCGGCCTGTACCGGGAGATGAAGGGGTTCCCCGTCACCATCCGTCTGCTGGACCCGCCGCTGCACGAGTTCCTGCCCAAGCGGGAAGACCTGATGGTCGAGATCGCGCGCCTGGAATTGACCGGCGCGGACCCAGCGCTGGTGGAGGAAAAACGCAAGCTGCTGGCGCGGGTCGAGGAACTCCACGAGTTCAACCCCATGTTGGGCCTCCGCGGCTGCCGGCTCGGCATCACGATGCCGGAAATCACCCGCATGCAAACCCAGGCCATCATCGAAGCCGCCTGCGAGCTGGCGCGCGAGGGCAAGAAGATCGTGCCGGAGATCATGATTCCCCTGGTGGGCATGGTCTCGGAAATGAAAGCCCAGAAGGATCTCATCCGAGAGGTGGCGGAGGAGACGCTCAAGCAGCGCGGCGTCAAGCTCTCCTACCTGATCGGCACGATGATCGAACTGCCGCGGGCCGCCGTCACGGCGCGCCGCATCGCGGAGGAGGCCGAATTCTTCTCGTTCGGCACCAACGACCTGACCCAGACCACGTTCGGGTTCTCGCGGGACGACGCGGCCAAGTTCATCGCCTTTTACATGCGCCGGCAGGATAGCTGTCCCCATTGCCTGAGCACCGACGTGGACTGGAAAGACATGCGCTGCCGCGCCTGCGATGCCGCCATCGCCAAGAAATCCGAAAACATTCTGGAGTCGGACCCGTTCGCCGTCCTGGACCGGGAGGGGGTCGGCGCCATGATGAAGATGGCCATCACCGAGGGCCGCGCCACCAGACCCGACATCAAGCTCGGCATCTGCGGCGAGCACGGAGGCGACCCCAGCTCCGTGGAATTCTGCCATCAGCTGGGGTTGGATTACGTCAGCTGTTCGCCCTATCGTGTCGCCATCGCGAGGCTGGCGGCGGCGCAGGCGGCCTTGACCGGGGCAGCGGAGAAAAAGCCGGCGCTTCGTTCTTCGAAGAAAAAGGCCAAGGCCAGCCGGACCGGCCGCGCCGCCGCGCCGGCCAGAGCTTCCAGAAAACGGTGAAGGACGCGGCCCGCGACCGTCGGTACATGGCGCTGGCCCTCCGGCTGGCAGCCAAGGGGCAGGGACGCACCAGCCCCAATCCGATGGTCGGGGCGGTGGTTGTGGCAAGCAACCGGATCGTCGGGCAGGGGTATCATCGCCGGGCCGGCGGTCCCCATGCCGAAGTGATCGCTCTCCAAGCTGCAGGCCCCCGTACACAAGGCGCCACCCTTTACGTCACCCTCGAACCCTGCTGTCATACCGAGAAGCGCACCCCTCCCTGTGTGCCGGTCCTGATCGCCGCCGGACTGAAGCGCGTCGTTGTCGCGATGCCGGATCCCAATCCTCATGTCGGCGGACGAGGCATCAGAGCCCTGCGTAAGGCCAGCCTTGAGGTCGCCGTCGGGTGCCAGCGCGACGAAGCCGAACGGCTGAACGAAGCCTATCGCCATTGGGTCAGAACCGGCTTGCCCTTCGTCACCCTGAAAGCCGCAATGACCATGGACGGCAAAATCGCCACGGCTGGCGGCGAGTCCCAATGGATCACCGGGGAACCGGCACGACGCTATACCCACCAGCTGCGCAGCCGGATGGACGCAATCCTGGTCGGGGCTGGGACGGTCCAGCGCGATGACCCCCGATTGACTGTGCGGTTGGGGAGAGGAGCGGTCGCGCCCAAACCGACTCATCAACCCTTGCGCGTCATCCTGGACAGCCGGCTGCGCATTCCCCTTATATCCAGAGTCCTCGGCCCCGGAACGGTCATCGCCACCACCGCTCAAGCCCCGGCCGGAAAGATACGACAAGCGCAGGCCAAGGGCGCCCAGATATTGGTCCTGCCAGCCCGGAATGGCCGGGTATCCCTACGCGCTTGCTTGGCCGAGCTGGGGAAACAGGGCATCACATCGGTGCTGATCGAAGGGGGCAGCGAAATCAACGCCTCCGCCATTCGGGCGGGACTGGTCAACCGGGTGGCCCTCTTCATCGCCCCCACCTTATTGGGTGGCCAAGACGCGAAAGGCCTCATCGGCGGGCTTGCGCCGAAACGGTTGGCGCAGGCGATGCCGCTCGACGATATCCGCATCCAACCTCTCGGGAGGGATTTCCTGCTGGAAGGGACCCTCTCGACGAAGTAGCCGGTCAGGCACATCCGACGTACCAGTTTGGATTCCTCAGCACAAAACCGTACAGACCCGTCCCCCGCGCCAGTCACGAACAGGCTGAAATTTCAACGTCCTCGCAAGAGTCCCCGCTGGTACCGCTTTTGCTTTGTGTCCCGGCATGGGACCGCACCGACTCCTAGCACCGCTGGATCCGTTCTTCACAGAGCCGGCCGTCGCGACTGCGATAGACTCGCTGGGCGCATCGCTCCGCGCACGCGATATCAACACCTATGCCCATTCTTCCCGTTTGATTCCCTATGCCAGCAAGATCGGGGAAGTCCTGAGCCTCTCCCCGGACCGGCTCCACATCCTGCAATGCGGCGCCTTGTTGCACGATATCGGCAAGCTCGTGGTGCACGAACAGATTCTCAGCAAGCCGGCGCCTCTCTCTGATCCCGAGTGGTCGGTCATGCGACAACACCCGGCCTCCGGCTACCGAATCGCGGCCGCCGCGTCCGTGCCGGACGCCATCGCCCGCATCTCCCTCACACACCATGAATGGTACGACGGGTCCGGGTATCCGCTGGGGCTGAAAGGAAAGAGGATTTCGCTGGAGGCCAGAATCTGCGCGCTCGTGGACGTACTGGACGCCCTCACCTCAACCCGCTCCTACAGACAGCCGATCAGCTTCACAGAGGCCGCGCTCGCCATACAAGCCGAGCGTGGAACTCACTTCGACCCGCTGGTCGTGGATGCCTTCCTCTCCGTACCGGTCGAGGTCTGGGTTGGGCTGCGCCCGGCCGATGCATTGCCCTCACCGACGGCGCGGGACACGATATTTGACCGTTTTGACAAGCCGAATACAAAGGTGATACGGTCTGCCGGTGCGCATCCGCCTCACTTCTCCGACCCTGTTCCACATCATGTGCCTTCTTCTGCTGTTCACTGCTCCTTCTGATCACAGCTCCGCCGCCGCAGACGCAACCGGCCAATCCTTGCCGGACCTGGTCCAGGCTTACCTGGACGCCGACGCCCCCGACAAGGCCGCAGTCCTGCTGGCTGATATCCTGAAGGACCCCCAGGCCACTATCGCCACGGTGACCGGTCTGCTGAAGCAAGGGAAGGCCTATGGAGTGGCGCCGGTCGGGCTCCAGCCTGGGTTGCCGGTCACGGTGCACGCACGGACCTATCGCTATGGGCTCTACGTGCCGCCGACCTATGACCCGACGAAGGAATATGCGTTGGTGTTGTGTCTCCACGGGGCCGGCTTCACCGGCGATGCCTATTTGGAACGATGGCAGACCCGCCTCGGGGAGAACTATATCCTGGCTTGCCCCACCTACATGCAGGGCACCTGGTGGACCAGACACGGAGAAGAGCTCGTCCTGGCCACGCTCCGGACCGTGCAAGCGCGCTATCATATCGATCCGGACCGGGTCTTCCTGACCGGCATGTCGAACGGCGGCATCGGGACCTATCTTGTCGGCACCCACAATGCGCCCCTCTTCGCCGGGCTCGCGCCGATGGCCAGCGGCCTGGATACCGTGCTCATGCCGTTTTTGGAGAATCTAAAGAACACGCCGGTCTATATGATCCATGGCCGTCAGGACGACGTCATGCCGGTCGAACTCAGCCGGGCGATCGCGCAAGAGTTGACCCGCCTCGGCTATGTCTTCCAGTATCAGGAACATGACCGGGTGCATCCCATGGCCGGCGGACACTTTTTCCCGCGCGAAGAGTTGCCCGCCTTGGTCCGCTGGTTCGACGGCCAGCGCCGTACCGCCTTGCCCAAGCGCCTGATCGTCGCCCGCGACGCCACGCACCTGACGCCCTTCGGATGGGCCAGGATCGACGCCACGGACCGGATTGCGGCCTTCACGGACCTCTTGACCGACAGCCGGGACGAAGCTATCGTGAGCCGCCGCTACGCGCGACTGGATGCAGAGATCGTCGGCCCCAATCGCATTGAAGTACGAACCGAACGGGTGAAGCGGTACAGTCTCTACCTGAACGAGACTTTGGTGGACTTCTCCCAACCGGTGACGATTACGACGAACGGACGGATCGGTTTTCAAGGGCTGGTCGTCCCCGGCATGGAGACCTTGCTGCGGGACGCGCGGCAGCGCCAGGACAGACGAATGTTGTTCCCGGTCCTGCTCCACCTCGCCATGGAGGATGTGCCGTGACCGTGCCGCACACCCACGATGTCCGAACCGGTTCGAGCCGGGCTCGGCGGATGCTGGCCGGCCTGATGCTCGGATTGATCCTGTCCGTTTCAACGGCTTCGGCGGACAACTGCCCCGTCGCCGCGGAACAAGGCCACATGACGTTTCCCGTCGACCGCCTGGATTCCGCCTCCCGCTGCCTGGTCTCCTCCGTGGCGGACAGCCCGACCACCGCCGGCCTGGTCGGCCCGATCCGAATCCCGATCCCGCAATACCTGTATGAATATCTCCTGGACCATCCGACGATCATTGCGGCGCTGCTGCAGAAAATGGGCATGGGCAATTATCAGTTCATGCACAGGGGACCGAATCAATTCTGGGGCAACGATGGAGACGGCACGCAAGGCCTGTTCTCGTTGCTTCAGCGCGAAGGAACCACCCGCATCTATCATATCGATGGGTACCATGAAGGGCATGTCTTTCCCATGGTTCGCGCCAAGGCGGTCGTGTTTCTCAAGATGGCCCAGACCGCATCGCCCGATGGACATCCGGCCGTGGACACCTCGCTGATCGCCTATACGAAACTCAACGATCCGGTTCTCTCCGGCCTCGTCTGGGTCCTGCGCCCCCTGGTCGGGGACGCGGTCACGCGCAAGCTGACGCGGGGATTTGACGTCACTAACCAATTGGGTGCCGCCATCGCCCAAAACCCGGACCGCATCATCCAGGAACTGCCGACGCTCCCGGCCATTGCACCGCAGGAACAGCGGGCCTTGACCGCCTTGCTGCAGACTCTCCCCCCGACCGGCATGACCTTGCCCCGTCTGACCCCATGACGCCGGCGCGCTCATTCCTCCTGCTGTGCTGGGTGGGCACCTGTTGCTTCCTCAGCTACAACCTCGTGCGCATGCCGGTGCTGGCCCTGTTCGCCCAATCGCTGGGAGCCGGCCCGGAACGGATCGGCCTCGTCGTCTCGGCCTCCACCCTCACCGGCGTGCTCCTCAAACTGCCCGCCGGCGCCCTGTCCGACATGTACGGCCGGCGGCTGCTGATGCGGATCGGGGTCTTGGCCTTCGCGCTTCCGCCGTTCGCCTATCTGTTCGTCAGCGATTTAGGAGCCCTCACCGGATTGCGCTTTGCGCATGGCCTGGCCACCGCCATCTTCGCGCCCGCCGCGCTGGCCACCGTGGCGGACCTCTATCGTGAGAAACGGGGCGCCGCCATGGGCTGGTATACGGCCTCCACGCAAGCCGGCGCCCTGTTCGGTCCCGTGCTGGGCGGATGGCTGGTCTATGCCGCCGGCTTCCCGACGACCTTCCTGACCGCCGGGCTGTTCGGTTGTCTCGGCTTCCTGATTTTCTCCTGCTTGCGGTTGGCCCCGCCGACACCTCGTCCGGGAGCGCAAGGACTCCAGCCGGTGCTGGCCGAGATGTGGGAGGGCTTCCAGACCGTCTGGTCCAACAAGCCGGTGCTCATCACCAGCGTTACCGACGGCGCCAAGATGATTGCGAACGGGGCCCTCATGGCCTTCCTCCCGATCTACGGCCTCTCGGTCGGGCTGAATCCCGGCGAAGTCGGCCTCCTGTTCGGCGTCCAAGGGGTCACCTCATTCCTGTCCAAGCCGGTGATGGGCCGAACGTCCGATATGGTCGGACGCCGGCCGCTCATCCTGATCGGGCTGCTGATTTGCGCCGGCACCTTTATATTGATCCCGCACAGCGCTTCGCTGCCGGTCCTCCTGGTCCTCGCCGCTGGGTTCGGCTTCGGGGAGGCGGTCGTCTCCTCCTCGACGATCGCCTTGGTGGCCGACCTCTCCCCCATCAAGACGATGGGAGCCGGGATCGGCATGCAGGGCACGATCAACGATATCGGCCATGCGGCGGGACCGCTACTGGCCGGTTTTCTGATCGCCGGCTTCAGCTACCCGTCAGCCTTCGCCGTGATCGCCGGCCTGCAGCTCGTCGCCGCCGGCTTATTCTGGGTGGTCGTCAAACAGACCAAGTCACACGGGTAGAGGGCCACAAGACCGGCAGCCGATGGTATAATGGCTCCTCCTCAGTGGGCGTTGGTTGCCGCAAGAGGGATCGAAAGGGACTGCATCGTGCAAGCAGAGATGGGCACTGCGGACATTGTCGTCGGGATGTTGGCCGGCCTCGGCATCCTCGTGTTGCTCGTCGTCTTCGCCTACGTGGTCAAAACCGTCTTGCTCAAAAAAGAAGAATAGGGGAGCACGAGTCAACATGTTTACCGGCATCGTCGAAGAAATGGGTGTCGTGAAGATGTTCGAGCCGACGCTGGCCGGGACCAGACTGAGCATTCTCGCTGAAACCATCATGGACGACTTGCCGATAGGGGCGAGCGTGAGCGTGAACGGCGCCTGCTTGACCGTGGTCGCGAAAGGGGACCGCGAGTTCACCGTGGACGTCTCGCCGGAAACCCTGGCGGTCACATCCCTGGGTAAACTGGCGGTCGGGGTCCCGGTGAATCTCGAGCGGGCGATGAAGCTGAACGAACGGATCGGCGGCCATCTGGTGGCGGGTCATGTGGACGGGGTCGGCTGGATCAGGGAGAAACGTCAGGACGGCAACGCCCTCGTCGTGACGATCGAGGCCCCGCCGGAGATCCTGCGTTACTGCGTGCCGAAGGGCTCGGTCACCATCGACGGCATCAGCATGACGCTCAACTCCGTCGCCGTCCACACCTTCAGCATTGCCGTCATCCCGCACACGGCGAAAGTCACGACGCTGGGCCTCAAAAAAGTCGGAGATCCGGTCAATCTCGAATCCGACCTGATCGGCAAATTCGTCGAGCGGCTGCTGCAAGAGCGGGGACTCGCGCCCCAGAAACCGGCCCCGACCATCGACCGGGACTATCTCCAGAAACGCGGGCTGATTTAAACATCGCCGGCACTCAGCCGTCAGCGTTCGGTTCTTTTCAGCACGAGGCTGACGGCTGAGTGCGGAACGCTGCCGGCTACTTCACGACGAACGCTTTCGTATCCTCCCCCGAAGCCGTTGTCACCGTCAGCAGCCGAATGCCCTTGTGTCCCTCCGGCACGGTCGCCGTCACCCTGGTGTCGCTCACATAGGAGAACTTGGCTTCGCCACCCGGGCCAAACGACACGGCCGTCAGGCAGCCGGCCGCCCCGAAGCTCTCGCCTGTGATGGTGACGGTGTCTCCGGCCTTGCCCTCGTCCGGCGTGACCTTCTCGATCTTGGGCGTATTGCCGAAGCAGGCTTGCGCCTTGGCGGCGATCCCGGCCCCGGAGGCCTTGGTGCTGGGGACATGGGCGGTGCCGCTCCGGTCGGCTGTTGGCGTGGCGGCTTTCTTGACGATTTTTTCTTTGTTCTTCTCGGCCTTCTTTTCCTCCGCCCCATAGACATCAAAGGGCATAGCACTGGCAAAGAGCAACGTCACGATCCCGGCCGCGGCGACCGCCCTGTACAAACTTTTCACATGGGCTGGCATATCCGGCCTCCTTATAGTATTGATCCGCACGGTTTGAGCACCGACTCGATTGAGTCCTCTCCGACTACTGCGCCTACTCTTCGATCGTCGAGATGTCGCCCGGGTCCTGGCCAAGCTCCTTGGCCTTGAGCACGCGGCGCATGATCTTCCCGGATCTGGTCTTGGGCAACGAGGAGACGATATCGATTTCCTGCGGCACGGCGATCTTGCCCAGTTCCTTCAGCACATGATCTTTCAAGCCCTGGACCAACTCCGGGCTCTCCCGCTCGCCCTGCTTGAGGATGACAAACGCCTTGATGGACTCGCCGACGGTCTTATGCGGCTTCCCGATGACCGCCGCCTCCGCGACGGACGGGTGGCTCACGATCGCGCTCTCCACCTCGGCCGTACCGATGCGGTTGCCCGCCACTTTGATCACGTCGTCGGCCCGCCCCATGAACCAGAAGTACCCGTCTTCGTCCTTGCGGCAAACATCGCCGGCCGTATAGCAGTTGGGAATCGTATTCCAATAGACCAGGTACCGGTCCGGATCTTTGTAGATGGTCCGCATCATGGCCGGCCAGGGTTTCTTGATCACCGCAAAGCCGCCGCTGTTGGCGGGGAGGCTGTGGCCCTCACGATCCACGACGTCCGCCTCGATGCCCAGAAACGGCCTCGTGGCGGAACCGGGCTTCAGCGGCACCGAGGGGAGGGGCGTGACCAGGATCATGCCCGTCTCCGTCTGCCACCAGGTGTCCATGATCGGCTTGGTCCCGCCCGTTACCCGGTGATACCACTCCCAGGCCTCGGGATTGATCGGTTCCCCGACGCTCCCCAGCACGCGCAACGAAGAGAGGTCGTACTTCTTGGGCCACTCTTCGCCATACTTCATCAACAACCGGACGGCGGTCGGCGTCGTATAGAAGATCGACACCCCATAGCGTTCGATCAGATGCCACCAGCGTCCCGGATTGGGATAATCCGGCTTGCCTTCCGCGGTCAGGATCGTGGCGCCGTTCAGCAGCGGGCCGTAGACGATGTAGCTGTGCCCCGTGACCCAGCCGGGATCGGCCACGCAAAAATAGACATCCTCTTCCTTCAGATCGAACACGTACTTGGTCGTGATGTAGGTGCCGACCATGTACCCGCCGTGCACGTGCACCACGCCCTTCGGCTTGCCGGTCGTCCCGGAGGTGTACAGAATATACAAGGGCGCTTCGGCATCCAGCGGCACCGCCTCACAGACCGGCTTCTCGCCGGCCAGCCAGTCGTCCCAATCCACCTCCTTGGGGGCGGCCAACGACACAACGGGCTTCTCCCGGCGCACCACCACCACGGTCTCAACCGACCCGCAATTGGCCACGGCCTGATCCACCACCGGCTTGAGCCTGATCACCTTGCCCCGGTCGTAGCCGACGTCGGCGGTAATGACCACGCGAGACTCGGCGTCTTTGATCCGGCTCTCCAGGGCCGGCGCGCTGAATCCGGAGTACACCACGCTGTGGATGACCCCGATCCTGGCGCAGGCCAGCATCGCCACGATCTGCTCGGGGATCTTGGGCAGGTAGATGGTGACCCGGTCGCCCTGCTGCAAGCCCAAGGCCTTCAGGGCGTTGGCGCAACGGTTTACCTGGCGCGCGAGTTCGCCGTAGGTGAAGATCCGCTCTTCCCCTTGCTCGCCGACCCAGATGACCGCGACCTTGTTCTTGCGCCAGCTGTTGACGTGCCGGTCCAGGCAATTGTAGGAAATGTTGCACGTCGCCCCCACGAACCATTTGGCCCAGGGGTAGTTCCAGTCCAGGACCTTGCGCCAAGGGGCAAACCAGTCCAACTCCTTCGCGATGCGGTCCCAGAACTGCTCCGGATCGGCGATGGATCGACGGTAGTCGGCCTCGTAGTCTTTGATATAGGCCGCCGCCTTGGTGGCCGGGGTCGGGTGGACGACGCGGTCCGCCCGCATCAGACTTTCCAGATGCTGCTCACCATTGCCCATAGACTCGCTCCCTGTCTCTCAAGTCGGCTCGCAGGCTTTTCTATTCAACGCAACCGTCAAACCGCGCAGACCTGCATTATGGGCAAGCGGCGGGCGCGGCGCAAGCCCGCACATCCTTGACAGCCAAAAGAGCCGAAGAGTAGCATCGGCCACCATGGTTCGCTCGCGTCAACAGGGCCTGCACCTCTGCCGCACCGGCCTCCTCGCCTGGGCCTTCGTCTTGTCGCTCATTCCGACCGCAAGCGCTCAACTGGGCCGCCCCGAAGGGCTCTACTACAAATCCTGGGCCGTCGTGATCGGCATCAACGATTACCTGGTCGCGCCCAAGCTGGACGGAGCCGTCGAGGACGGGAAGGCGGTGGCCGAGGCGTTCCGCAAGCTCGGGTTTCAAGAGGTGCTCGAAGTCTATAACAAGGACGCCAGTTCCAAGCGCATGCACCTCATCCTGAACGAGTACCTGCCCCGCAAAGTCGGGCGCCACGACCGGGTCGTGATCTTCTTTGCCGGCCACGCCGGCGCCAGCCAGGACATGCACAACAAGGACATCGGCTACCTGGTTCCCTGGGATGCCCAGGTCTCCAACGTGTCCAAGGCCGTGACCATGGACCATTTGAAGGAATTCTCCCGCCGCGTCATGGCCAAACACGTGTTGTTCGTGTTGGACAGCGCCGTGTCCGGCTGGGACATCACGCCGCCCCAGCCACTGTCGCTGGAAGGCCGCCTCTCGCCGGAAGAAGACACGGACAAACGGGCCGTGCAAGTCCTGAGCGCCGCCCGCCAGGGCGGGACGCTGTCCAGGAAGAACGGGCAGGGGACGTTCGTCACGGCCTTCCTCGCCGGGGTGCAGGGCGCCGCGGACGAGAACAAGAACGGCTGGATCATGGCCAGCGAAATCGGGGCCTACGTCATCACGCAGGTGAACCGGCTCAGCGGCGGCTCCCAACAGCCTCAATTCGCCCGCCTCGACGGAGAGGGAGACACGGTCCTGGTCGAAGGGAAAATGAGCGCCTACCGGGCCGGGCCCGAGCCCAGGACGGAAGCGGAACGGACCGCGGCAGCCAAAGAAGAATACGACAAGGCCTTCAGCCTCCTCCAGCAGCAGAAAGAAAAATCGCTGGAGGAAGCGCTTGAGCGGCTGGAGAAAGCCATCCGGTACAGTCCCGCGTTCGGCGACGCCTACGTCCTGAAGAGTTACCTGTACCTGGATCGCCTGAACAAGTTGGACGAAGCCTTGTCGGCCGGGGAACTGGCGGTCAAGCATGCGCCGACCAACCCGGACGCCCACTACACGCTCGGGCTCGTGCTACAGAAAAAAGGCCGGTACAAGGACGCGGAAAAGGCGTTTCTCCAAGCCCTTGCCGTCAACCCCGGCTACTCGGACGTCCATCTGTCGCTCGGCGATCTCTATGCCGACGACTTAAAGGACCGACCGAAAGCCGTGGCCTCCTACCAGCGGTACCTGGAAACCGGAGGGAACGAAAACCGCGTGCGGGACTACCTCGGCAAGGCCAACGCAACGGACCAGCCCACAAAACAGTGAGGAACGTTTTGAATTGTGAGTGTTGAGTTTTTAGTTGAGGGTCGAATCCGACTCAACTAAAAATTTACAATTCACAACTCACAATTCTCGCTCAATCCTGCGCTCCGCCCTTCATATATCCGAGGCCGATCTTGAGCGCCCGCCTGGTGATTTCCGCCCAGCGTACTTCCGGATATTCGGCCAGCACCGCCGCCGCCTTGGAATCCATCACGTCCAGATCCTTGACCTTAATGATCCCATCTTCAATTTTGACATCAGCCACAGAATATCCTCCGCAGAGTTTGAGGTGAAGCCAGGGTCGATCGAGTGTAGTCGCCTGGCCCTCCAAAGACAAGGCGCCATACGCAGTAAGGCCATCCGACCAGGGCCATTTTCACCCGGCCCTTTCGTTGACAGGGTGGGGGGTGCATGCTAGCATCGAATCATCAAGTTTTTCGACGAGGCAGCCGATCACGATCTACCGGCCCATGATCTCCAGTTGACTCCAATCAACCAATGACAGGTCAGGAAGGAGGCGCTCCATGAGGTTGAACACGAATGTGCCGACACAGTGGCTCCGCAGCGGTCTGGCGCTGGCCTTGCTGCTCACGCTCTCGGCTTGCGGCGGCCCGCCCGCCTGGGTGAAGAAGGGCTCCGCGGCCTACAACGAGAAGGATTCCAAGCAGATCTATGGGGTCGGCTCGGTCGTAGGCGTCCGCAACGAGCCCCTGGCCTGGGACGCGGCCGAAAACATGGCCCGCGCGGAGATCACCAAGCGGTTCCAGACCTACACCGCCTATCTGATGAGAAACTACGCCGCCTCCACCACCGCGGCGGATTTCAGCAAGTCCACGGAAGAACAGAACGTCGAGCGGGCCGTGAAGACCTTCTCCTCCGGCACTCTGTCCGGCGTCATGCCGGTGGACCGGTACAAGGACGAGGACAGCCTGACCTACTATGTGCTCGTCAAGATGGACTTGAAGTCCATGCAGGAGGCGCTGGCCCAGAGCAAGGAACTCTCCCCCCAAGTCCGCGACTATGTCCGCCAGAACGGGGAGAAGCTCTTCGAGAAGCTGGAAAAAGAAGAAACCAAGCGGGACAGCAAGTAAGAACCGCCGAATGAGGAATGATGAAGACATGTCTTCGCATCGATTCACCATTCACCATTCACCATTGAACATTTCTGCGGTGGCGATGTTCGTATTGGCCGTCGCCACCGCAACGACCGGCTGCGGCGAATCCACGAGGGTCACCCGCGTGGATTCGGGCGTCGTCACCGACTTCAGCGGTCGCTGGAACGACACCGACTCGCGCCTCGTGGCCGAGTCCATGGTCAAGGAAGCCCTGGACAACCCCTGGCTCGCCAAGTACAGGAGCGCGAAGGGGCGGCAGCCCGTGGTCGTCGTCGGCACCATCCTCAACCGGAGCAGCGAACACATCAACGTCCAGACCTTCGTCTCCGACCTGGCGCGCGAGCTGACGAATTCGCAAAAAGTCACGTTCGTGGCCGGCAAGGCAGAACGGGAGGAACTCCGCGAAGAACGCCGCGCGCAAGCCGAGCAGGCCCGCGAGGACACGCAAAAATCGCCGGGCAAGGAGATCGGCGCCGACTTCATGCTGAAAGGCAATATCTCCACGATCGTGGACGAATCCGAGGGCGTGCGCGCCATCTTCTATCAGGTGGATTTGGAGATGATCGATCTGGAAAACAACGTGAAGTCCTGGTTCGGACAGAAGAAGATCAAAAAAGTCGTCGAACGGAAACGCACGGTTTTTTAGGCCCGCCTGTTCGTGAGTCCGGCCATGTCATCCTCGGCCTCTCCGGCTCGGACAGTGTCCGGCCCGCCCTCGCGGTTTCGGCTCTCCGCCATAGCCGGCCTCCTCGGGCTCCTGCTCGTGACCGGCTGCACCTCCCCCAGCACCCGCTATGCGCGGGTCGATCACAGTCTCCTGGCCGGCAATCCCCAGCAAGCCGACCAGATCATCGAACAGGCCGAGGAGGAGTACGGCACCGTCAGCCGGGTGTTGTACCGGATGGATCGGGGCATGACCCTCCATCTGGCCGGACGTTATCAGGACAGCACCGCGTTGCTGGAACAAGCGGAATCCGAAGTCGAGGAACTCTACACCAGACGGGTGCGCACCGAAGCCAAAGCCTTTCTGGTCAACGATACGCTGCTGCCCTACGAAGGCGAGCCTTACGAGCAAGTCATGCTCAACGTCCTCAAGGCGCTGAATTATGCCGCCACCGGTCAGTGGAACGATGCCCTGGTCGAGGCACGACGGATCGACCAGCGGCTCAACCTGTTGGCCGATCAAGCCGGCGACAAAGACGCGTACCGCGACGACGCCTTCGCCCGCTACCTGACCGGCATCCTCTACGAATCCACCGGCGACCAGAACAACGCCTTTATCGCCTACCGCAAAGCCTACGACCGGTATCAAGCGGCCCAGCCCTGGGCGCGCGTTCCGCCGCCGCCTACGCTGCGCGCGGACTTGTTGCGCACCAGCGAAGCCCTCGGCCTGACGCAGGAGCATGAAGAGTACAAGCAAGCCTTCCAGGGCCTGTCCTGGGAGCCGGCCCAGAAGCTCCGGGAATTCGCCCAGATCGTGGTGATCAGCTATAATGGCCGGGCGCCGCACAAAGAGGACCAGTTCATCGACCTCCCGGTCAGCCTCGACGCCTTGCGCCTGGTGCTGATGACCAAGGGAGCCCTGGGGCGCAGCAATCAGGATACGCGGGGAGCGGAAACATTGCTCTATGGGTTGAGCGGGCAAGTGGTGCGCGTGGCGCTGCCCAAACTGGTCCCGCACAAGACGGGGATCGCGCACGAAGAAGTGACGGCGACCGGGGCGGGAGGAGATTACTTCGCCAAGACCGAGTTGACGCAGGACATCAGCGCCCTGGCGGCCAAGAGCTTGAACGACCGGTACGCGCAGATTGTGCGCAAGGCCGTCGCCCGCGGCGCGATCAAATATGCCTTGGCCGAAGGAGTCGGGCGGGGAGCGCGCATGGCGGCGTCCAGCCAAGGCAATCAAAGCTTCGGCCCCCTGATCGGCCTGCTGGTGGGAGGACTGGCCCATGCCCTGGCGATCGGCACGGAAGAATCGGACAAACGAAGCTGGCGCACGATGCCGGATGAAATTCAGATCGCCCGGCTCTGGGTGCCGCCCGGCTCCTACCAGGTGCGGGTCCGACCGGTCAATCGCAACGGAACGCCGGGCCACGGCCTGGTTCAATCCGTTATCCTGCAAGCGGGAGAAACCCGGTTGTTGACCGAGCAGGCACTGCCATAAGGAGTGTCTCAATAATCACTGTACAATCCGTTCGTGGTGAGCCTGTCGCACCAGGAACGGAACCCTTCGCTGGAGTGCCTCCTTCGACGGGCTCAGGGCGAACGGGATATGACAAGGCCATTGAGAGACATAACCCTCGTAGAACGACGATGGATCACCACCGAGCGCACCGCATGAGACGCCGGATCGTCATCTCATGCTCGTTGTTCGCCCTGCTGACCCTGAGCGGATGCGCCTGGCTCGGCCAGAGCAAGCCCCCGTCCTGGATTCTCGGCCCCAGCAAGGAGTATCCGCCGGACCAATACCTCACCGGCGTCGGCCAGGCCGATGCGCAAGACGCAGCGAACGACCGGGCCTACGGGGCCGTAGCCAAGATATTCAAAGCCGAGGTCGATGCGCAGGCCAGAGATTGGGAGTCCTTCCTCCAATTCGAGAATCGCGGCACCACCAGCGTCGAACGACGCCTCACCCTGGACCACGTCACCCGAGTTTCCACCGACAAGATCTTGGAGAACGTACGGATCATGGCCGGCTGGTCCGACGAAAAGACGGGCCAGCATTATGCCCTCGCCGTCATGAGCCGGGCGCAGGCCGGGACCGCCATGCTGGGGCGCATCGGAGAGCTGGACGACCAAGTGGAGACCGAGTTGAAGGAGTTTCGCCAGACCCAAGACAAGCTAGCCAAGCTGCGGCACCTCCGGCGGGCCATCAAGAGCTTGGTCTTGCGGGAGGCCCACAATGCGGACCTCCGCATCATCCGCCAAAGCGGGCAGGGCACCGCCTCCAATTACAAGGTGGCCGAACTGACGGCGGAGCTCGAACAGTTTCTCTCCTCCAATCTGGCCGTCAGTGTGGAGGTGACCGGCGCCCAGGCCGAGCCGGTCCGCAGGGCCGTCATGGAAGGATTGATCCGCGAGGGGTTGCCCGTCACCGCCAAACCGACCGTCCAGACCGGCACGAACGGGCAGGTCGGCGGAGAGCCGGGCAGCCGGCCGCTGGAATTGCTGGCCAAGGGCACCGTCCGGCTCTGGAATGCCAACGTGCCCGACCCCCGGTTTCGCTACGTCCGCTGGTGCAGCGACTTTGTCGTCGTGGAGAGCGGCTCCCAGCGGGTGGTCGGAGCCGTGTCTCGATCAGGCAAGGAAGGGCATCTGACCGAGGGAGAGGCCAACGCCAAAGCCGTACGCGTGATGCAACAGGAATTGACGTCCGAACTGGCCAAGACACTGGCCGGGTATGTCTATGGAGAAGTGGACCCGCCGACGGCCATTCCTCCGGCGGCCTGCCCGCAAGAAGAGGGACGGTAGGGAATGGCCGTCCGGCACCGGATCACCCATGAGGGAGAGTCTATGTCTAAATCGGTGAAGCTCAGCGCCGGCAAAGCCAAGCCGGCAAAAACGCGCAAACCGGCGGCGCCCGACCGTCAAGCCGCCTCAAGCGACAGCCGGCAAGGCTCCAGCCGCCAGGGCAAGAAACGTGTGTTGGAACGGATCAAGCAGGACACCGGCCAGATTCAAGCCGGCAGTCTCATGGCTTCGTTGCGGAAGCAGGGCTATGAGGAGTTGCCGCTGGAAGAAATCCAGGATCGGCTGTCCAAGCTCCGCACGTCGCTCGCGGAATTCATCGTGTCCAGGAGGGGATGAACGATGCCCGTCTACTATTTCGATACGTCAGCGCTCGTCAAACGCTACAGCCGTGAACGGGGCACGAAGACCGTGAACGCCCTGCTGGCCAAGCGCGGCCGCCTCGCCATCCTCGGATCGGTGGCCATCCCGGAATTCTATGCGGCCCTGGCGTTGAAAGCCAGGCTCGGAGAGTTAACGAGGGACGACTGGTATTCGGTCCTGTTCAAATTCGAGGCGGAATCGGATCGCGGGCTCTTTCAGTTCGTCACCCCGTCCAGCCGGACATACCTGGCGACCAAGCAGTTCATCCTCGACTATCCGTTTCTCCGCAGCGCCCAGGCCATTCATCTGGTGTTGGCGCAGGAACTGCGCCCTTTGCGGCTCTCATTCGTGAGTTCGGACCGACAGGCGCTGGAGCTCTGCCGCCCCTTCGGCATCACACCGATCAATCCGGAGGACGACTGAAGAGAAGAGCTGATGGCTGATAGCGTATAGCCGGAGGAGTTGGAGAAAGCGCTTCTACTTCTGACTATCAGCTATATACCATCTGCAATATGCTCTTGCTTGCTTCTGGCCACCTGCCATCAGCCATAGGCTCTTGCTTTCTCTGGCCATAAGCCATCTGCCATAAGCTCCAATCTTCATTGGCACTGGAAATCGTCTTCCATTTCTTCGATCGTCTTCACCCAGCCTTGCGCTTGAGACAAGAGATTCTTGGATTCGGCTGCATGGCGTTGGTCGAGCGCGGAAGAACCGGGCCGCTCCAACTCCAACAGATCCATCGCCTGGTTGATGGATTGGCCGGCCAGCTGCATCGTGCTGCACACCCCCGATGACGCGGGAGGCTGCCCGCCGGCCCGCTGATAGAGTGCCAGCGCGCGATACCCATGCTCCTGCGACCGGAACAGGGCTTCGGCGCCGCGATAGAATCGGCCGAACGCCGAGTCCGCCTGGTTCCGTTTCGCCAATTGCCCGGCCATCAGCGCCGCCTTCCCGCTATGCAGAGCCGCGCCATCCGCATCGCCGTTTGCAATGGCTTCTTCGGCGCGATTCTGCAACCGCTGCATCTCGGCCTCGTCGCCGACGACCTGGGCAAAGAGGGTCGGGGCTTCACTTCCCAGAAAGAGCACGATCAGGATGTTCAAAAAGGCCATCTTCTCACCCGCCCGCCCCAGGCGCGCCAAGACGCGCCTTTCCCCGTGGCGAGGCCGCAGCGAGTCCTCCCTCAGCTCCTTGCGTCTCACGCTTCACGTTTCACGGAATCCGACTATTGGATGTATTCCCATGTATCGATCTGCTTGAGCGAATAGTTCACCGCGTCTTTCAGCTTTTTCTGCTTGGGGTCCGGGTCGGTGCTGTGCATCTTCTGGAGAGATTTGGAGAGGGCGAAGAGCGGCTCATACGAACGCTTGTCGGGCAACTTCCCGAGGGCCAGGACGACCTCGGTCTTCACGCCGAGGTCGTCGTTCTTCAAGGCCTCGAGGAGGGGCGTGATCACCGAGAAATCGCTGTGCAGGGAGCCCAGCACCCCCAACCCCTTGGCCGCCGCCGCCGGCAACT
This sequence comes from Nitrospirota bacterium, assembly GCA_004296885.1. NCBI lineage: Bacteria > Pseudomonadati > Nitrospirota > Nitrospirota bacterium. The sequence goes on from SCVN01000023.1 coordinate 324,554, forward strand.
CCGGCTTGCCGGACTGCATGGCCCCAACGAGGGCCGGAATACTGTCCTTGTTCCCGATATTGCCCAGCGCCACGGCCGCGGCTTTCGCCACCTCGAGGTCGGAGCCCTTCAGCTCTTTGAGCAACTGCGGGACCGCCTTCGCTGAAAACAGATCGCCGAGCGCGACGACGATCTGCACCTTGCGCCCCGACGTGGCCGCCGGATCGTTCAGCATCTTGAGCAGCCGGTCTTCCTGCCCCCAGTCCGCCGTCACCAGGACCGGGAAGTCATACTGCGCCAGCCGCTCCGTCAGCTTCGCCAACGCATACTGGCCGGGATCGGCCGCCTTGGCCACGGCCGCCGCCTGGAGCGAATCCAAGAACTCCGTGCGGACCTCCTTCTGCCAGCCCAGTTTCTTGCCGCCCAGCAAATAGAGCAACTGGCAGGCCGGCCCCTTCCAGACACGGGACGGGGAGTCGGGCAAGTCGGCATCGCTGCCCATCGTGGTCGTGCCTTCCCACACTTTCCGCTGCTCGCACTTCACCTTGAAGACCACATCGGACGGCTGCGCCGGGTCCGTCACCACTTGATAGCCGGCTTCCTTGAGCCGTTTGACCACGACCTCCTGAAGCGGGCCCGGTTCCACCGGCCCCTGATCCGTGATCGCCACGACCTCGACCAGAATACGATCAACTTTGGCCAGCTGGGCTTTTTGCTCCGGCTCCAAGATGTCCCGGCGGGCCGACACGTCGGTGCCGAACAATGCGATCATGCCGATCAGGATCAAGACGGATAAAGAAAGGGCTGGCTTCATTGGACCCTCCCGCACAAGCAATAGAATGACTCCGCGTATGAGATGTAATCAGCTGCATGTCCGCAACTGTACCCAAGCCCTCCGGGGGTTGCAAGTTGAAGGGGGAGAAGGCCGCCGGTATGATCGCGCCATGACCGTCAAGAAACAGATTGCCATCATCGGGGCGGGGAACATGGCGGAGGCTTTGGTGGCCGGCATGCTCAAGGCCGGCGTTGCCAAGCCGAAGCAGCTCTACGCCACAGACATCCTGCCGGAACGCCGTACCCAGCTTCAGAGCCGATACCAGGTCAAAACCGGGATAGACAATAGAGAAGCAGCCGCCTGGGGCGACGTGCTGATCCTGGCCGTCGAACCTCAAATTATTGATGAGGTCATACAGCTAACAGCTCAATCTATAAAGAAAGATTCCCTGGTGATTTCCGTTGCCGCAGGCTATCCGATCGGCAACCTGGCTCAACACCTTCCTCCCGGCGCAAGGATCATCAGGGCCATGCCGAACACCCCATCGAGCGTGGGTGCAGGGGTGACCGCACTCGCGCTGGGGCCAGGCGTGACCAAGGAGGATAGGGAAATGGCCGAGGCCATTTCCGGATCGGTCGGCACGGTCGTCACCATAGAAGAGCGGCTCATGGATGCCGTCACCGGCCTGAGCGGCAGCGGACCTGCCTATGCCTATCTGATCATCGAAGCCCTGGCGGACGGAGGGGTCAAGGCGGGACTGCCTCGCCAGACTGCGCAACTCCTGGCAGCCCAGACTGTGTTGGGGGCAGCGCGAATGGTCATCGAGAGTGGGGAGCATCCGGCCGTCTTGAAGGATCGAGTGGCCTCGCCGGGCGGCACGACCATCGCCGGCCTACACCAATTGGAAGAAGGCCGGTTACGCGCCACACTCATCAATGCGGTGGAGGCAGCGTGCAAGCGCTCGAAAGAGTTGGGAGCCGATCCCCGAGACTAGGGGGCAAAGAAGGCTTGCCCGCTCCGCCGCAATCCAGTAGACTGCCGCCCCATCAGCTTCTTCCCCTATTATTTGAGGAGTGTCTTCCTATGGTCTACTGGGTCAAAGTCGTGTTCACCGACAATCAGGAACTACTGGTCAAGGACGCGATCCGGCACACGATCAGCGAGGACATGGAAGTGCTGGAAGTGGATTCGGCCAAAGAAGTCATCATCATCCCCATGAAGCAGATCAAGTACATCGCCTGCGACGCCACGGTGTTCTCGACAAAACCGAAGACCTAGCTTCGACATGGAGCGGAATGTCACGGTTCGGCCATGCCACAACGTGCAATGCCGGCACAAGAGAATCCACGAAACCCGCTGAGAGTTCTCCTGCAAGGCCTTCCCTGATGACCCCTGACCATCCCGTTGCCGTCAGTCATGGCTCCATAGCCAAGAGAGGCACCCTGCTCCTCTGGGCCTGCATTCTCGTCGGCTGCGCCTCGTCCGGCGATGTGGAACGGCTTCGGATGGAACGGGAACAGGCCAAGGCCGCGATGAGCGCCGAATTGGGTCAGGAGCGCAAGCTGCTGACCGACATCGAACGGGACAGCGAAGCCCAACGCGCCTCCGCCGAAAAGTTGGCGAGTGCCCTGGGAGGATCACCGCAAAACCGGCCAGCCGCCGCGGACGCAAGCGCCTGCCTATCTTCCGGTACGGCCACCACATCGGTCGAATTCTGGATTGCTCCCCATGGCAATGACGCCAATCCGGGAACCCGGTCGGCGCCGTTTCTGACGTTGGAGCGGGCACGCGAGGCGGTCGCCCACGTTGAGAAGAAACGGTGGGAGGAAGGGGACGTCGTCGTCTTGCTTCAAGACGGCATCTATCGGATCGAGCGCCCCTTGCGACTCCGCAGCGATGATTCCGGCCGCAACGGGCATGATGTCGTATATCGTGCCGCGCCCGGCGCCCATCCGATTATTTCCGGCTCGGTCCAGGTCAAGGATTGGACCCTGCACGATCAAACGTTGAATGTCCATAAAGCCTTCGTGGGGCAGCGTCGGTCGCGTCAGTTATATGTGAACGGCCGGCGCGCGACCCGCGCTCGCACCGAACCCTTTCCGGCAGGATTCCGGCCCCTGCCGCTCCCTCCATCGGATGCCGACCAGAACAAGCCCTACCTCGTCGGCGGCGGGATATTGTTTGCCACGACCAACTTGAACCCAGAACGATGGCGGAATCCCATGACCTGGACGAATCCGCGCGAGGTCGAGGCGGTGGGCAAAGACCAATGGAGAATGGCGATCGTGCCGCTGGCATCCATCACAGGGGCCCAGGGAATCGGGACGATGACACTCCGCCAGCCGGCCTGGACGAATGCCAACATCACCACCACGCCCATCTGGAATTTCTGGCAAGTCGAGCGATTCGAGAATGCCTATGAGTTTCTGGATGAACCGGGAGAATGGTATCTGAATGCCGCCTCGGGCTGGCTGTACTACATCCCCCGTCCCGGCGAAGATCTGGCCAAAGCCGATGTGGAGCTGCCTGTGCAGGAAGTGCTCATCGAAGGGCAAGGGACGCCCGAGAATCCCATCTCCCATCTTCGCTTCGAGGGGCTGACCTTTGCCTATGCCACATGGATGGGACCGAGCGGCGACAACGGCTACGTTCCCGATCAGAGCGGGTTCATCCTCGAGGGCTCAGGCCACCGACCCAACAAGATCGGCCACAGCAAGAACGTCACGCGTACGCCGGGCAACCTGTCCTTTCTCTATGCCTCCCAGGTGACGTTTCGTCAGAACCGCTTCGAACACTTGGGGGCGGTGGCGCTTGACTTCAATACCGGGAGCAAGTGCAACAGGGTCCGGGACAACCTGTTCCAGGACATTTCGTCGGCCGCCATCCAGTTGGGCGGGGTGTCCGACATAGACCATGCCCCGCCGCCGCCGGAAGAGCCGCATCTCACGAGCGACAATGAGATCGTGAACAACGTCATTAAAGAAACCGGGCGGGACTTTGTGGATACGGCGGGTATTTTCGTCGGGTTTACCCGAAACACCCTCATTGAACACAACACTATCTCCGATGTGCCTTGGTCCGGCATTGCCATCGGGTGGGGCTGGGGTCTGCTCGACCAAAGCGGGTTCCCCGGAGTGCCTGGCGCAACCTGGCACCAGTGGGGCGACTATCCGCTGACGCCCAACAGCGGGAACAAGATCCGCTACAATTTTTTCGAACGCTTCCTCGGCGACCGCTGGGACGGCGGCGCGATTTACACGACCGGCCAGCAGGGCCATTCCCCGGAAGATCCGCTGCTGATCGAAGGCAATGTGGCGATCGGAAAACGTGCGGCAGGCGGAGGCAACACCTTCTATACGGACGGGGGCAGTCGCTACATTACACTCAAGAGCAACGTGTCGTTGAACAATCCCATCGGCCACATGGATTTCGGCCTCCCCCCAAGGCCCGGCGATCCCCTTCCTTATACGACGACATTTCCGGTGGCCAAGATCAACACCATCCCCTACGGAAGCGATAGCGGTGGCTGTGTCACCTATGGGGAGATTGTCTTCGAAGATAACTATTGGCTGGAAGGAACTATCCCGGCCAAGGAGCTGTTCATCGGATTGTCGGACTTGCTCCTCACTGGTTTCTTGTCGGACCTGCTGCACAAGGATGTGCTGTTCGACCCCTATTCCGCGCAGGGCTATTTCGACATTTGCCCCTATACGGATAAGGCCACCAAGATTTCCTATCCCACGCAGCTCACCTACATCAACAATCACATGATCAAGGGGCGGGGAGACGTGCCAAAGCAGATACTGGACCAGGCTGGGGCGCAGACCAAGCTGCTCGAACAGATCATGGAGAAGTGAGCGAGCCCGGATTTGACGGACATATATCGGAACGTGGCGTGGCATTACTTTCGGTCTTGCCCCAAGTATATCGCCTGCGACGCGACGGTGTTGTCCACCAAGAAATAGCCCGCGGATTGATCGCTTGAAGGTACGGGCTACTTCCCCGGCGAGAGCCGCTTGGCGAGGCGCTTGGCCAACCGCACCATGGCGGGAGACCGGTCGGCCTGATCCAGCACCACGTTCAGCACGTGCATCTGCTTCTTGTCGCGCAGGGCCGCCAGCAGCGCCTGGATCAGCTCGCCGTGCGTGGCCACCCGGTAGCCGACACCTCCACCCACCAGGTCGCAGACCTTTTCGTAGCGCCACTCGTTCACATCGTTGAAGGGCCCGTCCAATATCTCCCGTTCCGTTCCGTAGCCCCGGTTGTTGAGCACGATCACGATCGGCGCCTGGCCGTAACGGAAACAGGTGCTCAGCTCCGTGCCGGTCATCTGGAAGGCTCCGTCGCCCACGAGCACGATGGGGCGGAGCGACGGATCGGCAAACCCGACGCCCACCGAGGCGGGCACCGCAAACCCCATGGACGTATAGTAGGCGGGGGAGAGGAACTCCGCGCTCTTGTGGACGCGCAGATCCGCCCCGGCGAAGAGCGCCTCGCCGATATCGGCCACCACCAGCATCTTCTCATCTAGCACGCTCTCGAGTTGGTGAAACAATCCGCTGAGCATGACCTGGCTCCCGGCGGCCGGCGCCTCCTGCTTGCCGGGATCGCGGGAGGGCAAGCGGCGCGCATGGAAGGTCGGCATGGGCGCGGCGATCAAGGCCCGCACGAAGTCCTCGAAGTAGACCCCCTCGTACCGATGGTGCTTGATCGTGATCGCGTCGGCGGTCGCGTGGATCGCGCGGCCTTCGGCTAAAAACGGGGACTGGGCGCTCAGGTCCTCGATATCCGTCAGGATGGAGCCGAGCATCAGGAGACAGTCGGACCGGTCTACAAACTCCTGCACTTCGTCGCGTCCGATGAGCCCTCCGTAGACACCCACGAAAAGCGGATGGTCTTCCCGGATCACGGACTTGCCCAACAGGGTGGAGACGACCGGAATGTTCATCCGTTCGACCAGGCGCGACAGATCATCCTGGAGCCGGAAGCGATGTACCTCCGCGCCGACCAGCAGCACCGGCTTTTCCACCGCCGCGAGCATTTCGCGCACCTCGGCGACCGCCTCCGCCAGAGCCGCCTTGTCGCTCAACTGGCCGGCCTTCGCCGGCTGGCGCGACGGCCCCTCGATGGGGGCATGGACCAGGTCGCGCGGGATTTCGATGTAAACGGGGCGCTTGTAGCGGACCAACGCTGTCAGAGCCCGGTCGATCTCTCGTTCGGCCGTGAGCGGATCGTCCAGCACGACCGACGCGACGGTCACTTTTTCAAACACTTCCTTTTGCGTGGAGAAGTCGCGGACCATGTGGTGCAAGTAGGGATTGCGCACCCGCTCCGCTAGGCCGGGCGAGCCGGTGAGCAGGATCACGGGCGACCGTTCGGCATAGGCGCAGGCGATGGCATTGACGACGTTCAATCCGCCGACGCAGTAGGTGACGCAAACCGCGCCGATGCCCCTGATCCGTGCGTAGGCGTCCGCGGCAAATCCGGCGCAGTCCTCCCGCGTCATTCCCACCTGTGTGATGGGCGATTCTTCGATCAGTTTGTACAGGGTGAGCACATAGTCGCCGGGGACGCCGAAGATATGCTTCAGCCCCAGGTCATGCAACCGCTCCAGCAACACCGACCCGATGGTCCTCGTCTTCGCCATGTCCTCTCCTCGTTCTCTTGTGCCCCTCGTTCTCTTGTACCCCGTCTTCACCGCCAATGTCGAACCGATTGTACTATAATCGCCCGGATGAAGCCGATCGCGACCGGCCCACCTATCCAAACAAGCCCTCCGGATACGCCCGTGATTCCCCCAGGGACGGAACTGCCCGAGATCACGCTCAAAGGCATGGTCCTTTCGATCGTTCTGGCTGCGGTACTGGCCGGCGCCAACGCCTATCTGGGCCTCTTCGCAGGGATGACCGTGTCGGCTTCCATCCCGGCCGCCGTCCTGTCCATGGCCGTACTGCGGCTCTTCCGCCATTCCAACATTCTTGAAAACAACATCGTCCAGACAGCCGCCTCGTCCGGCGAAGCGCTGGCAGCCGGCGTCATCTTTACCATTCCCGCCCTCATCCTGATCGGCTACTGGACCAGCTTCGACTATTGGCAGACCGCCTCCATCGCGTTGGTCGGTGGCCTCCTGGGCGTCCTCTTCACGATCCCGCTCCGCCACGCCCTCATCGTCCAGGCGCGGCTGCGCTTCCCCGAAGGAGTGGCGACAGCCGAAGTGCTGAAAGTCGGGGCAGACGCCGAAGCCGGCTCGTCGGATGCAGGGGCGAGGCAGGGGGTGAAAACCCTGCTGACCGCCGCCTTGCTGGGCGGGGCCGTCAAGCTGGGGGAGAGCGGCCTGGGCCTCTGGGCCGAAGCCCTGGAAGGAGCCGCTAGGATCGGACGCTCCGTCGTCTATGCCGGCGTCAACCTCTCGCCCGCACTGCTGGCCGTGGGCTACATCATCGGCCTCAGGACCGCCGTCGTCGTCTGTTTCGGCGGAGTACTGGGCTGGCTGGTCTTGATGCCCCTGTACGGGCTGATGAACGGGCTGCCGAACGGGACCGACGCGCTGGCCCAGGCCAAGTCCGTGTGGAGCGGCCACATCCGCTACGTGGGAATCGGTGCCATGCTCGTCGGAGGGCTCTGGACCCTGGTGCAATTGCGCCGGCCGATCTACGACAGTCTGTTGACCGTGAGGCAGGCGTACCGAACGGCCGGTTCCGGCTCCGCCGTCCCGCGGACCGAACGCGATGCTTCGTTGCCTTGGATCGTCGGGCCCTTCCTCCTCGCGCTCATCCCCATGACCGTCATCTATGCACAGGTGGTCGGGCACATCGGCGTGGCGATCGGCATGACGCTCGTGATGGTCGTCGCCGCCTTTCTCTTTTCCTCCGTCGCCGCCTACATGGCCGGCCTCGTCGGCAGCTCCAGCAACCCCGTGTCCGGAGTCACCATCGCCACGATCATGCTGGCGGCCTTGCTGCTCGTGCTGGTCATGGGGCAGGGGAATCCGGCCGGTCCGGCCGCCACGCTCCTGATCGGCGCCGTCGTCTGTTGCGCCGCGGCCATGGGCGGAGACAATCTGCAAGACCTCAAGACCGGCCATCTGGTCGGCGCCACGCCCTGGAAGCAGCAGATCATGCAAGTGGTCGGCGTGGCCGTGGCCGCCTGCGTGATCGTGCCGGTCCTGGCGCTCCTGCAGGCCAAGTATGGGATCGGCGAAGTCACGGCAGTCCATCCGCATCCGCTCAGCGCCCCGCAGGCGACGCTTATGGCCAGTTTAGCGCGCGGGGTCTTTGGCGAGGGGCTGCCCTGGCCCATGGTGGGGCTGGGAGCCGGCATCGGAGTCGGCGTTATTGTGTTTGACCGGTGGCTGGATCGGCAGGGCTCGTCTTTTCGTGCGCCGGTGCTCGCCGTGGCGCTCGGGATTTACCTCCCGTTGAAACTGTCCGCCGCCATACTCATCGGAGGGCTGATTGCGGAGCTGGCCCATCGGATAGCGCCGCAAGGGAAGGGATCGGGCAACGGCGGGCTCCTGTTCGCCGCCGGGCTGGTGACCGGCGAAGCCTTGATGGGCATCCTGCTGGCCCTGCCCATCGCCCTCAGCAGCCTCTGGCCTTCGCTCGGCGCAGACCCGTTCAAGCTGTTCGCAACGCCGCCGCTCGGCGCCTGGCCTGGGCTGCTCGCGGTCGCAGGAGTGGGGTGGATGCTGTATCGAACGACGACGGGAAGCAGAAGCAAGCGGGCCTAGTCGCTGGGCGGTTCGAAATGACCGGACGGGCGCGACTGCCACGGGACGGTCGATTGCCGGGATTGCTTGACCAGACTGCGCAAACTGGCTTCGGCTGCGCGCACCAGCTTCGGCTCGCCACCCTGGAGCAGGGCCGTCAGCAGCACGTAGAGTTCGCGCTCCTCTTTACTGCCTTGCAGCACCCGCTCGGTGACCGGGTCCACCGATGTTTCGGAGGGAACGAACAACGGTTCCCCATCCGGGTCGGTGGTGAGTAGCGCCAACTGTTTGGGATCGCCATAGAGCCAGGGAACGGGAATACCTAGAGCCAGAGCCAGGGCTTCTAAGGTCGAGACAGGGGGGTCCAACTCGCCGCTTTCAATCGCCTCCAGCGACGAGGAGGGGAGGCCGGCCTTGTCGGCCAGCCCCGAGACGGACTGCCGTTTCGAGAGGCGCCAGGCTTGGATGGTCGGGCCGATCGGCATGAGCGGATGATAGCGAATCACCAGGCGGCACGCAACCGCTTGACAGGGTCATTCCATCCCGGTACTGCTGGTCCACAAAGGAGAGACCGTGCCTGCTTATTCCCCCAAACCGCTCTCAGCCGCCAAAGCCCAACTCATCCGCTCACTCGTGAAACAGAAGAAGGAGCGCGATCAGGAACGAGCCTTCGTGCTGGAAGGGGAGAAACCGATTCTTGAGTTGCTCGCATCCGACGCGATGGCCTTGCTGGCCCTGGTGATCGGAGAAACCAGGCTCGCACAAGCGGATGCAGGCGTGCAACAGATCCTGCGTCGCAAGTCTGTTCCGATTCACACCTGCCGCGACTCGGTCTTCGACAGCCTGTCGGACGTCACCAGTCCGTCCGGCATCCTGGCGGTGGTGCGGCAACCGGCCTGGGATCAGCAGGAGATTCTCAGTCGATCGTCGCTGCTGGGACTCTACGGCGAGACCTTGCAGGACCCGGCCAACGTCGGGACGATCGTCAGGACGGCGCTGGGGTTCGGCCTCGATGCCCTGTGGCTCTCGGCCGACTCGGCCGATGTCTTCAATCCCAAGGTCGTGAGGGCGACGGCCGGAGGCGTCCTGAAACTGCCGGTGCTGTATATAAAGGATGTGGCCAACTTGACGGGCCAGGGCTGCGCCCTCCTGGCCTCCGTGCCGGCCGGCAAGACCAGCCGCCCTATCACAGACCTTACGAACCTGCCGGAGCGATCGGTGCTCGCCTTCGGAAACGAAAGCCGTGGCCTGTCGGACGCCACGTTGCGACAGGCCACGGTCCGTTTCCATATTCCCGTCAGTCAAGCGATCGAATCCTTGAACGTCGCCGCCTCAGCAGCCATCGCTTCTTTCTACTTTCGCGCCCTATCCAAACAGAAGCAGCCAGCAGAACATCGGTAGTCGTTGGGGGGGTAATCGGGGACTGTCTGCTCTGGTTAAGAATCGTCTCGGAATGGGGCCAACGTCATCAGGCATCCAACACTTTCGCTCGGCAATCCTCTATCACTTCTTGGGGAATCATCTTCAACGCCACAATGACTAATGCCGGAAGAATGACCAGATCATCCAGGTAGCCGACAACCGGGATAAAGTCGGGAATGAGGTCGATGGGTGAGACGGCATAGGCGACAGCCAGGCCTAGCAGCCATTTTGCGAGCTTCGGCGTACGAGGATCTGCGAGAACCAGCCGATACACAACCAGCTCGGCCTTGATGGTCTTTCCTGCTGATCGCAGGCGGTCAACGATCGCCATGATGATTAAGGATACACGCCATGATTGCAGAATCCAAATGCGAGGGGAACGCGGGCGAGCACCGCAGGGCCGGGCACGGATTCGACAGAACCGGACCGGCCCGCGGGGGTTCGGGGGCGCAGCCCCCGCTTCACTTGTTACTAATGGTCAAAGTAGCACCAGCATATTGAAGAAGTTGTCACTCTGCCTCTGCATAACCCATGTATTTTGAACCTCTTACTACCCCTACTATTTTCTTGATAATCATGCCGTTCGAGCCCATCATCTTCGAAGTGGCATTGAACCAACGTTTACAGCAATCAAACTGAGGTGAGTTGTGTCGCATCCAAATCGAGTCGTGGCATGGGTAATAGCTATTGCCGGGTCGGTAACGATGGGGCTCTGGACTTCAGCCACGGCAGAAGAAACCCAGTTCGGAACTCCAAAGGGCACCGAAGGGACCAGAATTTTTAATGCCACCGAACATCCGTTTTACAGCGGCGAATTTCATCTCAAAGGTGAACGCACCACTTTGGTAGGCAGTCTGCATGATACGTCGCCATGGGATCATCTCGATTATGTGGGCAAACACTTGACCTCCGTGAAAGGGGCCATCGAGATTGACGTGAATGAAGTAACTAATACCGGGACAGTTGTGGCCGAGTTTGTGGAGGGCGCTGATCATTATCGGATTGTCTTCGACCGGTTTGCCGCCGCGCAGCCGTTCCAGGATGGCGGAATTGCAACGCGGATATACGAGCATGGTGACTCAGGTCATGGCGACCCTCTGTACCCCAAGACGTGGCTATACCTCGCTGGATGGGGTACCGCAACCATGTTCCAGAACGATCAGGTTCTCTATAAAGATTATCCGGCTCACTTCATGGTGATGGAGCGATCACGTGACCCGAAGACGCACGAAGTCCGCTATCCAGTCAAACGGACTCTTCCAGGTGGAGAAACTGACCCCGCCGGTATGGAGATTGATCTATGGGTTCGCTCAAAAGAGCAGAACCCCCAGAATTTCCCTCCCTACGAAACGTTTATTCATCTCTGCTGGGAAGAAGTCACCTGGCGGTAATCAGAGGGACACAGCCGCACCAAGGAGCCCACCGATGGAAAAAAAGAGTCTAGAGGTGATCAAAGAATTTTCACCGCGCGGTTTTGTGAGACGGCGGGTGTGGCAGTCGGCTCAGCTCCACTGCAACATTTACTGCTTTGAACCTGGCCAGCAAAACAGCCTCCATCGTCATCCTGGGGCCAATGAGGTTGTCTTCTGTTGGGAAGGTGAAGGAGTGATTGTGGTCGGAGGCGAGCGCTCTTCGATAAAGGCCGGCGAAACGGTACTCGTGCCCACGGATGTTCCGCATGGTTACCTGAACACCAGTCGAGACCGCCGCATGATCATTACGGTCGTCCAGTGCCCGCTTCCCGTGGAGCATGTACCAGTTGAGTCTGGAGATCTGATGGCCCCGCTCAATTCATTGAGCAGGGCACGTCCATGAGAAGCATACATTCTTGCCGGACATGGAGCATTCGACTGTTCGCAGTCTTGGCCCTGACGTGTGGAGGAACATCGGGGGCGGCCACCTCAGCGGCTGCTCCGGATGAGCAGCCTCGCCTCTGGACGTTCGACGCCGATGCCGCGGGCACGTTACCTGACGACTTTTTTGTCGGGACGTTATTTGATGGGCGACCAGCTGGTGAGTGGAAGGTTATTTCGACAAGCAATGCGCCAAGCCCGCCACATGTGCTTGGGCAACTTACGGGCAAGGGGTCAGAGCATGCGTATAAAGTGGTTCTGATCAATGGAACCACGTCTTCCGATGCGGATATAGAGGTCTCCTTGCTGCCGGTGGATGGAAAAGCTGACATGGGGGGCGGCCTCATCTGGCGTGCGGCAGACGATCGCAACTACTACCTGGTCCGAGCGAATCCCTTAGAGCAGAATATTCGAATTTATCGGGTTGCGAAAGGCGTCAGGCAGATGATCAAGAATTTCGACCAGATTATCGATGTCCGAAGGTGGCACGCGCTTCGCGTTAAAATGAGAGGCTGTGCGGTGCAAATCTTCTTTGACCAGGAGCAGGTCTTTGACCTTTGTGATGAGACTTTCAAACAAGGGCGTATTGGTCTGTGGACAAAATCTGACGCGGTGACGCACTTCGATAACCTCCGCCTACAGCGGCTATAGGGTCTTGGGCTTATTGTGTCCTCGCCGGTGGTAACGCGAGCGGGCCTTATCGGGATGTAGCAGGGGGCGCGAGACTCCCCCCTTTGCGTTTCTGAACCAGGGGGTATGAGCTTTGAGTTGGGAAGGATGCCAGGAAGAAACTACGTGCTACAGTGCACGAGCGGAGAGTACTTCGTCTTGGCGGAGTGCTTCGAGGGCAGAAGCAGGCACGGCAATCACGGCCAGTGTGCCACCGACGGCATTGAGCACCTCCACGGAATACCCCTCTGTCCCATCGGGAGCCACGTGGTAGTCGACTAACTTGACGATGTCTCCGCGCTTGAGCCGGTGTTCCGGCACATCCCGTGCCAACGCAACATCAGTATAGAGCTCGAATTCCATCATGCTCCTCACTTGCCTGGGATGAGTGTAACGAACTTCGTGATCCCGAGCAAGTGTTCGGTCATCCAGATGGTGCGAACCGAGAGCGTCACCCCGTTTGGGCCGGTCAGCTTACCGCGAATTTCGTAGTATTGCCCGAACTTGTTAGATCCCAGCGCTGTCGCATCCAACGGCAGGATCTGGCTCCGCAGATCCCGGAGCAATTGTTCGGCGTTATCCCTGGCATATCCAGCTCCCGCGAGAAATGCTGATTTGTCGCCGCGCGCCTGGGGCACAAGCAAATAGCGGGTAAGCTTGTCCATGGCAATCAAGGCATCCGCTGGAAGCTTCAGGGGAATCTAAGTTACTGGAGGAAAGGTACCACTCCGCCGCGAGTTGATCGAACGCGGCGGATCACACGAAGTGCGGATTTGAGGAGAAACGCTACTGACTGGAGGTGTTCTCCGCCGCGCACATCACGAGCGCGTCGGTACACGCAAGCGAGGGATGGTGCCGAGGGACAGAATCGAACTGTCGACACCAGCCTTTTCAGGGCTGTGCTCTACCAACTGAGCTACCTCGGCACGGGCGCCACCATAACAAGCGGCCTTTCTCACTGTCAAGCCGACATCGCGCTCATTTTCGCTAAAATTTTCACGTCTTGTTCCCTTTCCTCTCTCTGCGGGTGGCGCCGATGACGGGACCACCTCCATCACCTTGACGCCCTCAACAACGACAGAGTATTCTCATTCCACGTCAGCCAGCACACAGGTCATCACCGACTCCGTAAGGACAGCCCCGTTTATGGATACACAGGCTCCGCTCACTGATGCGTCGGACGCTTCGCTTGAACCGGTCTCGCCCGAGGCCCTCGTTCCCGAAGCTCCTCCCAAGACGAACCAGGAATACATCGAAGACTTGGTGAAGCAGGCCCGGTCCGCCGCCGGGAAGCTGGCCTCGCTCTCGACCACCGTGAAGAACCAGGCGCTGCTGGCCATGGCGGACGGCCTCGAAGCCAAGACAGAAGAGATCCTGGCCGCGAACGAGAACGACCTGAAGGCCTTCGAGGAGGGCGAGAAGGGCAAGGACAAGGCCTTCGCGGACCGCCTCCGGCTCACGTCCCAACGGATCGCCGAGATGGCCAAGGGCCTGCGGGAGGTCGCCAAGCTGCCCGATCCGGTCGGCGAGTCGCTCAAGATGTGGCAGCGGCCCAACGGGATGCTGGTCGGCCGCGTGCGCGTGCCGATCGGCGTGATCGGCATCATCTACGAATCGCGTCCCAACGTCACCGCCGACTCGGCCGCGCTCTGCCTCAAGTCCGGCAACGTCTGCATCCTGCGGGGCGGGTCGGAAGCAATTCACTCCAACCGCGCCATCGCTGCCGTGCTGGTGGAGGCGGCGGAACAGGCCGGGGTGCCGGCCGGCGCCATCTCGCTCGTGGACCGGACGGACCGGGAGGTGGCGCTGGAGTTGCTCAAGCAGGATCAATTCGTGGATCTGATCATCCCGCGGGGCGGGGAGTCCCTGATGAAAACCGTGACGGAGGAGTCCCGCATCCCGGTGATCAAGCACGATAAGGGCATCTGCCATACTTATGTGGATTTGGACGCGGACCTGACCATGGCCAAGTCCGTCTGCGTCAACGCCAAGGTCCAACGCCCCTCCACCTGCAACGCGATGGAAGCGCTGCTGGTCCATGAGAAAGTCGCCAAAGCATTCTTGCCCGACTTCATCAAGGAGCTGTGCGCGGCAGGGGTCGAAGTCCGCGGCTGCGCCAAGACCTGCCAGATCAGCCCGGACGCCAAGCCGGCTTCGGACGAGGATTATGGCCAGGAATTCCTGGCCCTCATTCTGGCCGTCAAGGTAGTCAAGAACATGGACGAAGCGATGGAGCATATCACCCGCTACGGCTCCCGCCACACAGAGGCCATCATCACCAACGACTATGGACGGGGGCTGCGCTTCCTTCGCGAGGTGGATGCCAGCGCCGTGATGATCAACGCCTCGACCAGGCTCAACGACGGCTATCAATTCGGGCTCGGCGCGGAGATCGGCATCAGCACCACCCGCATCCATGCCCGAGGCCCGATGGGGCTGGAAGAGCTGACCTGCTCCAAATTCGTCGTGTATGGAAGCGGACAAGTTCGAGAATAGATGTCCGACGACCCTCAGATCCTCTCTATCCTGACCCAACCAGGCAGTCTGACCTTTCCCTCCAATCTCCCCTTTGCGAAGGACTTCGCGGCAGCCGGCGGTCGAGTCGTCCGCCACTCGAGCGGCCACCTGGTCTTTTACGGACCGGATCACCGGCGCTTTCTCGCCACCGATCCTGAGGGCAATCCCTTACATGAATGTGAATGGAGCGCGACTTCGGACGGGCCCGCCACACTCTTGAGAGCCCGTCTGAAGTTGGATTGGGGCCAATGGGTGGGGCTCAAGCCTGGAGGCCTCGTCAACTCGACCCAACTGGATCTGTCCAAGAAACCGGGGTGGCGGCGGTTATGCGCCGACGACCTCCGCCAGATGGCGGCCCAGGCGATGCAGGTCCCCTTCGAGGAAGTGAAATTCTTCTACGGCGACGAGGACTTGGTCATCGACAAGCTCGGCCACGCCACCATCCGGCAT
Source organism: Nitrospirota bacterium (assembly GCA_004296885.1). NCBI lineage: Bacteria > Pseudomonadati > Nitrospirota > Nitrospirota bacterium. Next base: position 339,927 of record SCVN01000023.1, read on the forward strand.
AAGAAGGACGCCTTCTACCTTCTTGAAGACGAAACCTTCGCCCGGGCCAAGTTCATGGCCTGCATGGGCGCAATGCATTGGAGCCGGATCGACTTTCTGCCGGTCGTGGAGCTGTTCCAGTCGCTCCTGCCGGGAACCGGCTCCGCCGCCTTCGAACTCATCCGGGGACTCTACGACGACCAGAACCAAGGCCAGTCCCAACCGCTGCCGCTCCGGTATCGCGGCATTCCCACCTATCCGTCCGACGCGGCCTACCGGCTGTTCAGCGGGTTTTTCACTCCGCACCTGCCCCGCGGCGGCGACCCGCTGCCGATCTTCATGGATCAGTCCCGTTCGCATGAAGTGCTCTGGCTGCCTTCATCCGATCCACCGAGACGCTATTTCAATCAGGCCCGACGGCTCTGCATCACCATTAAAGGGGAGACCGTTCAGAAGGTCACGAAGGCCGACGATCCGGCAGGGTTGCCCTTCGTCAAACCGGCCCCGAACGGGTTCGCCCCCTGCGATCGGCGCGTCACGGTCACCGGCGGAACGCTGCTGCTCCATCATCCTAAGGAAATCGTACGCGTGCCGCTCAGCCCCACCTGGGGCCCGATCAAAGACACCGTACCTCCGTCTCAAGGAGTCACAAGGATAGGGGAGGGGTGGCAGTCGGTCTTCGCGGGACAGCTCCCACCGGTCGAGCCGGCCCAGGCCTTTTCGGCGGTCCTCATCTATCCGGATGATGACCGGGAAATCGGCGAACTCGAAAGCCAGCCGTTCGTCGCCGATTACCTGCAGGACCTGATCGAGCAAGTGCCGGAATTGTCGGCGCGCGTCGGCCGCAGCGCGACTGTGTTGATTGACGGATTCGATGCAGCCCTCACCGCCTGCCTCAGGCTGGATGCCCCCCGCACCCATACCGTCCTGTACCGCCGGCCGGCCTTTGCCCAGAAGCAGGCCCAGTTCCTCTGGAACCAGCTGGCCCAGACCAACCATCTGGACCGACTCCCGCACTTTATCTTTCTTCCGGCCGTTGGAGCGGGCGAGGAAGCCTACCGGCAGGCTCATGACATCCTCTTCACTTGGACTCCCTTTGCAGACTTCGCCAGACCGGAGCGGCTCCAGGAAGGCTCTCGCCGGATTGCAACAGCCCTTCGTCCGGGCGGGCTGGCCTTTTTCGTCGGGCCGGCGGCCGCGCAGCGGCACTTAGCCACAGCCGGCCTCACGATTCTTCAGCAGACCCCCGTCGAACAACTGCCGACCTTCGCCATGCACCGCACAATCCTGCCGACAGCCCGCCTCAAACCAGGCCTGCTGCTCTACCTCACCACCAAGCGCTAACCCCCGGCGCACCCACTTCGGCCCCCTTCAAGTTCTGTCACGGTTCGACCGATGAAGCACCCAGAGCCGCACTCATTCCCGCAGCCCCGGCACGACCGGACAAAGAGGGGACCCCCAATGAACCAGACGTCCGATCTCCTGACCAACACGTCGTTACGCAAACTGATTGGCGACATGCAGACGCTCCCCAGTCTGCCGTCCCTCTATCGCGAGTTGATGAACATCCTGCAGGCAGACGACGCGTCCGTTGAGAAAGCCGCCCGGATCATCGCTAAAGATGTCGGGATGGTGACAAAAATCCTGCAGGTCGTAAACTCGCCCTTCTACGGACTGCGGGGGAAAGTCTCCAATCCCAGCCAGGCCGTCACCCTGCTGGGCTTGAACACGATCAAATCCTTGGTGCTCTCCCGCAAGGTCTTCAGCCAGTTCGACCAGAGCAAGATTCCATTCTTCTCATTGGAAGTGCTCTGGCAGCATGGCATGACCACCGGAGTCCACGCGCGCGCCATCGCGAAAGAGGAAGCCGTCGAACAGGCGATGACGGAAGATGCCTTCACGGCAGGGATGCTTCACGATGTCGGCACGCTGGTCCTGGCCAGCAACCTGCCCGACCAATACACCGAGATGCTCGCGCTGATGCAGGAACAAGGGCTCTCCGAATGGGACGCGGAACGCCGACTCTTCGGCGCCACGCATGCGGAGGTGGGGGGCTTCCTGCTCGGCCAGTGGAGCCTCAGCCAGACAATCGTCGACACCGTGGCCTACCATCATGAGCCCTCGCATTGTCCGACTCCGAGCTCAATCGTCCTGGCCTCCGTGCACGTCGCCAACGCCACGGAAGAAGAAACGCAAGCATCGGCCATCGGGGAGCCCGTCCATCCGATGGACCTCACCTATCTCACCGATTGCGGCTTCGCCGACCGGCTTCCCCTCTGGCAGGCCCTCTGCCGCGACGAGAGTTTGAGCAAGGCAGGGGGGTGACGCCCCCCCTGTCCGCTCCCTGATCTCCGTCGAACTCACGTCGGTTCTTGACACTCCGCATCCAACCCCGTAAGATGCAGCTGCCTTTAACGCTCATCCAGTGAGGTGAGCAAGGAGCGTGACTATGCGAAACGGCCTGCACTGCGCCGTCACCGACAACCGAACCTTCTTGCCATGGCCTGGCGGGAAGGTTTTTTTGTGCCCACATCAGTTAAAAAGTCAAAAGTCTGAAAGTCATAAAGTTTGCGACTTTCAGACCTTCGGACTTTCAGACTTTCCGACCTACCACTCATGATTCAAAACGACAAGCAGCATGAAAAGCTCATCATGGACGGGCACGAGGTGGCGCGGGCCATGACGCGCATCGCCCACGAGATTCTGGAGCGGAACAAGGGGGTCGAGGGGCTGGCCCTGGTGGGGATCAGGACCGGCGGCGTCCATTTGGCCCACCGGCTGGCTAAACGGATTCAGAGCATCGAAGGCGGGACCGTCCCCATCGGCGACCTGGATATCACCCTCTACCGGGACGACCTGGCGCTCCGGAAAGACCAGCCGGTCCTCCGCAAAACCTCCATCCCGTTCAATATCTCCGACCTGAAGATCGTGCTGGTGGACGATGTGTTGTTCACCGGGCGGACGATCCGGGCCGCCATGGACGGGCTCATCGACCTGGGACGGCCGGCCGAGATCCAACTGGCCGTGTTGGTGGACCGGGGACACCGCCAATTGCCGATCAAGGCCACCTACATCGGCAAGAACATCCCCACCTCGCGGGACGAAAACGTCCACGTCTTCCTTGAAGAAGAAGGCGAAGAGGATCGGGTTGTCATTCTCAACGGAGGCGCGCCATGAGCCTCAAACATAAAGATTTAACCGGCATCGCGACGCTGTCGCCGGACGAGATCATGCTGATCCTCGAGACCGCCGACTCCTTCAAGGAAGTCAGCGGCCGCGAAATCAAGAAAGTGCCGGCCCTCCGCGGCAAGACGGTGGTGAACTTCTTCTTCGAACCCAGCACGAGGACCCGCACCTCGTTCGAGTTGGCCGCCAAGCGGCTCAGCGCCGACGTCATCAACTTCTCCCCCTCGTCCAGCAGCGTGGTCAAAGGCGAGACGCTCCTGGACACGGCGCGCAATATCGAGGCCATGCAAGCCGACATCATCGTGCTACGCCACCAGGCCGCCGGCGCCGCAGAAACCCTGGCCCGGGGAGTGAAGTCCTCGGTCATCAACGCCGGGGATGGGTGGCACGAACACCCGACCCAGGCCCTGCTGGATCTGTTTACGATGCGCGAGAAGCACCCGACGTTCAAAGGGCTCACGGTCGCCATCGTCGGGGACATCGCGCACAGCCGCGTGGCCCGGTCGAACATCTATGCCCTCACCAAGATGGGGGCGGAAGTCCGGGCCGTGGGCCCGCCTACCATGATTCCGGCCTGCCTCGACCGGCTGGGCGCCAAGGTCTACCACCACATGGACGAAGCCTTGCGGGGCGTGGACGTGATCATGATGCTGCGGCTGCAACTGGAACGGCAGGGACGGGCGCTGTTTCCGACGATCCGCGAATACTCCCGTCTCTACGGCTTGACCGCGGAACGGGTCAAACTCGCCAATGCCGGCGCGCTGATCATGCACCCGGGCCCCATCAACCGAGGCGTGGAGATCGCGCCGGAGGTGGCGGACAGCTTCTCGTCCGTCATTCTGGATCAAGTCACCAACGGGGTGGCCGTCCGCATGGCGGTCCTCTATCTTCTGGCAGGAGCCAATTAAGCGATGAGTCGAAAAGTCAAAAAGTTGAAAAGTCCTTCAAGCCGAACGCGTAACTTTTGGCATCCTGACTGTACGATCTTCAGACTTTCGAGACTTTTCAACTTGATAGACTTTCGGACGGAGCACAACCGATGACTATTCTGATCAAAGGCGGACGGGTCATCGATCCGGGCCGGCTCAACGGCCCCGCCGAGGTCCTGATCGAAAACGGCAAGGTCGCCGCCGTCGGCCAGAACCTCCTGGCCTCCGCCGGCCGGGACAAGGGCTCCGTCACCACGGTGGACGCATCCGGCAAGCTGGTCCTGCCCGGCTTCGTGGACCTCCACGTCCATTTCCGTGAACCCGGCTTCGAGTACAAGGAAACGATCGCCACCGGCGGCGCCTCGGCCGTGGCCGGGGGCTTCACGGCGGTCTGCTGCATGCCCAATACTAATCCCGTCAACGACAGCCAGTCCGTCACGGAATTCATCCTGGAAAAGGCCCGCGCCGCAGGCAACTGTTCCGTCTTCCCCGTCGGCGCCATTACCAAGGGTTCGGAAGGGAAGGAACTGGCGGAGATCGGGGACTTGCGGCGCGCCGGCTGCGTGGCGATTTCGGACGACGGGCGGCCGGTGATGAACAGCATGGTGATGCGCCGGGCCATGGAGTATGCGCTGGCCTTCGACCTGCCCGTGATCGACCATTGCGAAGACCTGCACCTCTCCGAAGGCGGCTGCATGAACGAAGGGCTGGTGTCCACTGAACTGGGCCTCGCCGGCATCCCCGCCGCGGCGGAAGACGTCATGGTCGCGCGCAACATTGCGCTGGCCGAACTGACCGGCGCCCGGCTGCACCTGGCCCACGTCAGCACGGCCGGGTCGGTACGGATGGTGCGCGAGGCCAAGGCCCGGGGCATCCGTGTCACGGCCGAAGCCTGCCCCCATCACTTTTCCCTGACCGAGGAGGCCGTCCGGGGGTTCAACACGTTGGCCAAGATGAACCCGCCGCTCCGCGCCTGGCAGGACGTGCAGGCCATCAAGGAGGGGCTGGCGGACGGCACCATCGACGTGATCGCCACGGACCATGCGCCCCATGCGGTCCAGGACAAGCAGCGCGAGTTCTCGGATGCGCCCTTCGGCATCGTCGGCCTGGAGACCGCGCTCCCGCTCACCCTCGCCCTGGTGGAAGAAGGCATCTTGTCGTTGGAACAGGCGGTGGCCAAACTGACCACCGAGCCGGCCAAGGCCTTCAGCCTCGCCAAAGGCGGCCTGGCGCCCGGCGCGGATGCGGACCTGGTGATCGTGGACCAACAACAGAGCTGGGAAGTAGACCCGGCCCGGTTCCGTTCCAGGAGCAAGAACACGCCCTTTGCCGGCTGGAAGGTCAAGGGGCGCGTGCTCCGGACCTTCGTGGCCGGACGGATGGTGTACGAGTTTGCCTAACGGCTCTGCATCGTGACGGCAAGAGAGCCAGGACGAGGGCTGGTCGTCTGTCGCACGCTGGAGCTGGTGGCGCTGGCGGTCTGGGTGGGGGGCTTGGTCGCGATCGTCGGCGCGGTCATTCCGGCCGTCTTCAACTCCTTCGGGATGGAGCCGGGCGGGCGCTTCCTCACCAGGGTCTTCGACGGGTATAATCGGCTGACCACCGCAGCCATCGTGGTCTTGGCCGGCACGACCGGCTGGCGGGTCCGGCAGAGCCAGCACGCATCGGTGGACGAACCGTCGGCCGGTCAGGTGCAGCGAACGGAAGGACTGCTTTTGACCGTGATGATCCTGATCGCGGGGCTGATCATCCTGGTGCTGGGCCCCTCGTCCGTCATGCTCCAGGAGCAGGCCTTTGCGGCACAAGGGGAGGCGGCCAAGAAAGCGGCCTACGACGCTTTCTTTCGGACCCACATGATCGTGCGCGCATTATATGTGGTAAATCTGGGGCTCGGCATTGCGTTACTGGCGGTGAAAGCCGCCCGTTGGACCAACGCACAGCAGGCAGCGACATGAAGAAAGCAATCCTGGCTCTGGCAGATGGGACGGTCTTCGAGGGCCGCGCGCTCGGCTTTCCCGGTGAAACCGTCGGCGAGCTGGTGTTCAATACGTCCATGACCGGGTATCAGGAAATCCTGACCGACCCTTCCTACAAGGGCCAGATCGTCACGATGACCTGCCCCCATATCGGCAACTACGGCGTGAACACATCGGACGTCGAGTCCCGCCGCACCTGGGCCGATGGGTTCGTGGTCAAAGAGTCCAGCCGCAGGCCGAGCAACTGGCGCGCAGAACTGGGGTTGAGCGAGTATCTGACGGAATCGCGCATCGTCGGCATCGAGGGACTGGACACCCGGGCTCTCACCCGGCACTTGCGGGACCGGGGCTGCCAGCAGGCCGTGATCTCGCACCTGGATCTCGACCCCAAGCGGGCAACCGAAAAGGCGCGGACCGCCCCCACGATCATCGGCCGAGACCTGGCCGCTACCGTCACCTGCGCCGCGCCCTACGAATGGACGGAAGGCTCCGGCGCCTGGCCGCCGGACATCGCGGCGCACGACGCGCCTGGCCGGCCAGGCAGGGCGGGGCAGCGGCCCTTCCGGGTGGTCGTCTACGACTTCGGCGTCAAGCAGAACATTCTCCGCCGGCTCGTGGATGTCGGCTGTGCCGTCACCGTCGTGCCGGCCTCGACCAAGGCCGAGGCCGTGAAGGCGATGCGTCCGGACGGGATCATGTTCTCCAACGGACCCGGCGACCCGGAGGCCCTGCCTTATGCGGTGGAAACGCTCCGGCAGTTGATCGGTTGGCGGCCGCTCTTGTGCATCTGCCTGGGCCATCAGATTCTGGGGCTGGCGCTGGGGCTCAAGACCTACAAGCTGACCTTCGGCCACCACGCCGGCAACCACCCGGTGATGGACCTGCGCACCAAGAAAGTCGAGATCACCGCCCAGAACCATAACTTCGCGGTGCAGCTGCCCAAACCGTTCGATCCGACCGCACCCCAGGCGACCGTGGACACAAAGTTCGGGCGGGTGGCCGTCAGCCACCTGAGCTTGAACGACGGCTCGGTCGAGGGACTGGCCTGTCTGGACCATCCGGTCCTGTCCTTGCAGTACCATCCGGAAGCCTCGCCAGGACCGCACGACTCGGCCTATTTATTTCGTCAATTCGCCCAGATGATGGAGACACACCATGCCTGAGGGAATCACGACCAGTCGCGTAAGAGCGGCGCATAGCCTGGCCATCGCCGCGGCCCTGCTGTTGCTGTCTGGCTGCATCACGATCAACCTGCTCCCCGGAGCCGGACCGCTGAAGGAAGAAGAGTTGAGCGGGAGCGGCAAGGCCAAGGTGCTCCTCATCGAACTCTCCGGCCTGATCAGCTCCCAGGAGAGCGGCGGGCTCGTGGAGCAGCCCAACCTGGTCGCCCGCCTGAAAGAAGAACTGACTCGCGCGAGCGAGGACCAGGCGGTCAGCGCGATCGTGTTGCGCATCAACAGCCCGGGCGGCACTGTCACGGCGTCGGACATCATGTACCATGAGCTGAAAGTCTTCCGCGAGAAGCGCAAGGTCCCGATCATCGCCTCGATCATGGACGTCGGCGCCTCGGGGGGCTATTACGTGGCGGCGGCGGCGGACAAGATCATGGTCCATCCCTCGACCGTCACCGGAAGCATCGGCGTGATCATGCTGACCATGGACGCGCACGGGCTGCTGGACAAAATCGGCCTGGAAGCCAGGGCCGTGACGTCCGGTCCGAAAAAAGACATGGGCTCTCCCTTCAGGACCATGACGGCCGAGGAGCGGGCGATCTTCCAATCGGTGATCGATTCCTTCTACGAACGGTTCCTGACCGTCGTGAAGGAGGGCCGGCCGAATCTGTCCGCCGAACAGATCCGCAAGCTGGCCGACGGGCGCATCTACTCGGGGGACCAGGCCAAAGCGGCCGGGCTGGTCGACGGCATCGGCTATCTGGATGACGCCGTGGATCTGGCCAAGCAACAAGCCGGCGTGACCGAGGCCAAAGTGGTGGTCTACCGCCGGGCCGGCGAATACCGCCCCAACATTTATGCGAAATTCATGGGCACAAGCGGGAGCGCCGGCTGGAGCCCCTTGTCGAGCTTCGACCTGATGGGACTGGTGCGCGGCGGCACGCCCCAGTTCATGTATCTCTGGATGCCGTGACGGCCCAACAACGCTGAATGATGAACGCGGAACGACAGACAGGGGCCTCGCCTCACACCGACACCTGGGATCGGCTGGCGGCTACGCCGATCGGACGGCGCGCGGCCTTGTGCCTGGGCGCGCGCGGCGCGCTCGGCCTCTGGACGGCCCTGGGCGCCGGCGCCGCATTCGGCCTGTTCGAATCCCTGACCGGCTGCGTCCGCGCGCCGGGCACCGCCCGCGATCAGCTCATCTTCATCTCCGAGGAGCGCGAGATGGAAATGGGCGTCCAGGCATTCCGCGGGGTCTTGCGGGGAACTCGGCTCAATGAAAACCCCGAGATCAACGAGATGGTCCACCGGGTGGGGCAGCGGATCGCCGAAGCGGCGCGGAAGCCGGAGTACCAGTGGGAGTTCGCCGTGATCCAGGACGATCGCACGATCAACGCCTTTGCCTTGCCGGGCGGCAAAGTCGCCGTCTTCACGGGCATCCTCCGGTTGACGCGCGACGACGACGGACTGGCCACCGTCATGGGACACGAGGTCGCGCATGCGCTGCAACGTCACGGCGCGGAGCGAATGAGCCGCGGCATCCTCGAACAAATCGCGCAGGTCGGCACCATGGCGGCCTCGGCGACCGGAGCCATCAACCCCGCCGCCATGCAAGGCCTGCAGAGCGCCTACGGCGTCGGCGTGTCCTTGCCCTTCAATCGCAAGCAGGAATCGGAAGCGGATTTTATCGGGCTCCGCCTGATGGCCCAAGCTGGCTACGATCCAAGAGCCGCGGTGCCCTTCTGGGAACGGATGAGCGGCTGCCCTAGACAGATGATCGGCAAGCTCTGCTTCCGCACGCAAAACGCGATCCCGGAGTTTCTGTCGACCCACCCGTCGGACGCCACTCGTATCGGCCAGATCGAAGCCTGGATGCCGGACGCCATGCGCTTCTACCAGCCGCCTGGCGGGTCCGAACCGGTTCAGGATATCCCCGCTCCGAAACCGATTTACAAACCGCAAATCGGGCCGATGCCGGGATGAGATGAATAGCGCCATAAAACAATTCTCCTCAATAATCTCCGCCAACTTCGCAGGCTGTTCAAAAAGGCCGTCCAGTGCGGCCGCAGTGAGCGAGAGGGGCGAGGAGGTACATACCGAGCTTCGCTTGAACCGCTCGCTTCGATCATATGCGAGCGGAGAGGTACTTTGCCGCTCGCTCTCCCGTACGGTGAGCCTCCGAACGAGGCGAGAACAAAGCTGGCGGACTTTTTAACGGCCTGGTAATGCCTAAACGCACCGACATCAAGACCATTCTCCTGATCGGCTCCGGCCCCATCGTCATCGGGCAGGCCTGCGAATTTGACTATTCCGGCACCCAGGCCTGCAAGGCCCTCAAGGAAGAAGGCTACCGGGTGGTGCTGATCAACAGCAATCCGGCCACGATCATGACCGATCCGGAGCTGGCCGACCGGACCTACGTGGAGCCCATCACACTGGACGTGGTGGAGCAGGTGATCGAACGGGAACGGCCGGACGCCCTGCTCCCGACAATGGGCGGCCAGACGGCCCTGAACACCGCGATCGGCCTGGCCAAGCGCGGCACGCTGGCCAAGTACGGAGTCCAGCTCATCGGCGCGTCGGCCGAGGCGATTCACAAGGCGGAGGACCGCGAAGCCTTCCGGCAGGCCATGTGGAAGATCGGGCTGAAGACCCCGGAGAGCGCCGTCGCGCGGACGCTGCTCGACGCCGAACGCGAACTCGACCGGATCGGGTTTCCCACCATCGTGCGGCCGTCCTTCACGATGGGCGGGACCGGCGGGAACATCGCCTACAACATCGAAGAGTTCCGTCACTGCGTCGAATGGGGTCTGCAGGCCAGCCCGGTCGGGGAAATTCTGATCGAACAGTCCGTGATCGGCTGGAAGGAATTCGAACTGGAGGTGATGCGGGACCTCAAAGACAATGTCGTGATCGTCTGCCCGATCGAGAATTTCGACCCGATGGGCATCCACACCGGCGACAGCATCACCGTGGCCCCGGCCATGACCTTGACCGACAAGGAATACCAAGCCCTGCGGGACGCGGCCGTCCGGATCATCCGCGAGATCGGCGTGGATACGGGCGGCTCCAACATTCAATTCGGGCTGCACCCGGACACGGGCGAGATGGTGGTCATCGAAATGAACCCGCGCGTCTCCCGCAGCTCGGCCCTGGCCTCCAAGGCCACCGGCTTTCCGATCGCCAAGATCGCGGCGAAACTGGCGGTCGGCTACACGCTCGATGAGATCACCAACGACATCACCCGCGTGACCAAAGCCTCCTTCGAGCCGACCATCGACTACGTCGTCGTGAAGATTCCGCGCTTCACCTTCGAGAAATTTCCCGGCGCCGACCCGACCCTGACCACCCAGATGAAATCGGTCGGGGAGGCCATGGCCATCGGGCGCACCTTCAAAGAGGCCCTGCAGAAAGCCGTCCGCTCGATGGAGATCGACCGCTACGGTCTGGTCTCCCTGCTGGGCCTGGACCGGGGAGTTCCGGCCAAGGCCAATCGGGAGGAATTGGCGACCAAAGTCCGCGACCGTCTGCGCAGCCCTCACCCGGACCGGCTCTGGCATCTGGCGGACGCCATGCGGCTGGGACTGCCGACGGAGGAACTGTATCAACGCACCAAGATCGACCCCTGGTTCCTGGAGCAGATTCGCGAGATCGTCCGGTTCGAGGATCGGCTTCGCGGAGAAGCCTTGACGGCCGATCTCCTGCGGGAGGCCAAGCAACTTGGCTTCTCGGACGAACGAATCGGTCAGCTGAACGGACTGGACGGCAAGACTCTCCGCGAGCGCCGCATCAATCCGCCGGTCGAGACCGAGGCGATCCGCGCCACGTACAAGCGGGTGGATACCTGCGCCGCGGAATTCGAAGCCAAGACGCCGTACCTCTATTCCACCTACGAACGGGAATGCGAAGCGGCTCCGACCCAGAGGAAGAAAGTGGTCATCCTAGGCGGCGGCCCGAACCGGATCGGACAGGGCATCGAGTTCGATTACTGCTGCGTCCATGCCGCGTTCGCCCTCCGCGAAGAGGGGTACGAGACCATCATGGTCAACTGCAATCCGGAGACCGTGAGCACCGACTACGACACCTCGGACCGGCTCTACTTCGAGCCCTTGACGCAGGAGGATGTGCTGAACATCATCCGGGTCGAGCAGCCGCTGGGCGTGGTCGTCCAGTTCGGCGGGCAGACGCCGCTCAAGCTGGCTCTGCCGCTGGCGCAGGCCGGCGTCACGATTCTCGGCACCAGCCCCGACGCCATCGACCGGGCGGAAGACCGGGAACGGTTCCGCGACTTACTGGAGAAGCTCAAGCTCCGCCAGCCGGACAGCGGGATCGCCCGTTCCGTGGAGGAAGCGATCCAGCGAGCCGCCGCCATTACCTATCCCGTGATGGTCCGCCCCTCGTACGTGCTGGGCGGCCGCGCGATGCGCATCGTCTACGACGAGGCCGGCTTGAGGGGCTACATGACCTCGGCGGTCACCGCGTCCCCGAATCATCCGGTCCTCATCGACAAGTATTTGGAAGATGCGATCGAAGTGGACGTGGACGCCCTGTCCGACGGGCGACGGGTCGTGGTCGCCGGCATCATGGAACACATTGAAGAGGCGGGGGTCCATTCGGGCGATTCGGCCTGCTCGCTTCCGCCCTATACGCTGGGGCATTCCGTCGTGGAGGAAATCAGACGACAGACCACCGCATTGGCCATGGAACTGGGCGTCATCGGCTTGATGAACGCCCAGTTTGCCGTCCGGGACGGCAAAGTCTTCGTGCTCGAAGTGAACCCGCGCGGCTCGCGGACTGTGCCTTTCGTCAGCAAAACCATCGGCGTCCCTCTGGCCAAGCTGGCCATGAAAGTCATGATGGGCAAGACGCTTGACGAACTCGGCTTCACCGAAACCAAGCCCTTGGCCCATGTCGCGGTGAAAGAGGCCGTCTTCCCCTTCATGAAATTCGCCGGGGTGGACGTGCTCCTCGGCCCGGAGATGCGCTCCACCGGCGAAGTGATGGGCGTGGACGGGGATTTCGGCTGGGCCTTTGCCAAGTCTCAAGCCGGCGCCGGCGTGGCCCTGCCGCGCGGCGGCACGGTCTTCCTGAGCGTGAAGGATCAGGACAAGCCGGCGGCTCTGGATGTCGCGCGGCACCTGCAGCGCCTCCGGTTCAAGATCGAAGCCACCAGCGGCACCGCCGCCTACCTGCGCAACCAGGGGGTCGAGGTGCAGACGGTCAACAAGGTCAACGAAGGGCGCCCGCACATCGTGGACCACATCAAGAACGGTGAAATCAGCCTCGTCATCAACACGGTCGGGAGCGAGGCCTCGCATGCCGACTCCGCCTCGATCCGGCGCGAGGCGCTGCAAAAGGGCTTGCCTTACTATACGACCATGCGTGGCGCGCTGGCGGCCGCCTTGGGAATCGACGCGTCGCTCCGCAAGGCATTGACGATTCGGTCTCTCCAGGAATACCATGCGCGCAGGGAATGTTGAACGATGAATGATGAATGATGAACGAACAGACGAACCACTTCCCGTTCATCATTCAACATTTTGCATTCACCATTAAGGGGTAACAATGCCGACACCGATCACCAAGAAAGGCTACGACGCGCTGAAAGCGGAACTGGACCGGTTGCACAAGGTGGAGCGACCCAAGGTCATCGAAGCGATCGCCGAGGCGCGCGCGCACGGCGACTTGAGCGAAAACGCCGAGTACGACGCCGCCAAGGAACGGCAGGGATTCATTGAAGCACGGATCGGCGAACTCAATCACAAGCTGGCGGATGCGCGGATCATCGACACCTCCAAACTCTCGAGCGAGACCGTGGTTTTCGGCGCCACGGTCCTGATCGTCGAATGCGAGTCCCAGCAGAAAAAGCAGTACACCCTGGTCGGGCAGGACGAAGCCGACCTCAAGGACGGGAAGATTTCGGTTCAATCGCCTGTAGGCAAGGCTCTGATCGGAAAACGAGTCGGGGACCTGGTCGAAGTCACCACCCCGGCCCGCGTGGTGGAGTACGAAGTCTGCGAAATCCGGTTCGAGACACTTTAAATGAGTCGAAAAGTCTGTAAAGTCAAAAAGTCTGAACGTCGCATCCAGGCTTTGGACTTGCCAACTTTGAGACTTGTTGACCGTTCAACTCACGCCTAGCAACCATGCCGTCCGCCATTTCCGTCATCACGCTGCTGACCGACTTCGGCACCCGCGATTACTTCGTGGCCAGCATGAAGGGGGTGATCCTCAACATCAACTCCCAGGCCCGCCTCGTGGATCTCTCCCACGAGGTCGCGCCGCAGCAGATCGAAGAGGCGGCTTATCTGCTCAAATCCTCCTACCGATACTTCCCGGACGGGACCATCCACGTCGCCGTGGTTGACCCGGGCGTCGGCAGTGCCAGGCGCCCGCTGCTCGTGACGACCTCCCGCTATTTTTTCATCGCGCCGGACAACGGGCTGCTCAGCTACATCTTCGAGGAAGAAACCGGGGTGGAGGTCCGCGTAATCGAGAACAAGCAATACAGGCTGGATTCGGAAGGAGCCACCTTCGACGGGCGGGATCTGTTCGCGCCGGCGGCCGCCTGGCTGACCAGAGGCCAGTCCCCCGGTTCCTATGGGCGATTGATTCGGGACTATGTGAAGTTGCCCATCGAGGAACCGGCGGTGGCCCACAAGGTGCTGACCGGCCGGATCGTGTACGTGGATCGCTACGGGAACCTGATCTCGAACATCACCCCGCTGCACCTCAAAGAACTGCAAGGAGTCGCCAGAAAATCCGCGTCCGATGTCACGATCCGCCTCGCCGGCACCGAAATCCAGGGGCTCGTGGGCTGCTACGCCGACGGGGACAAGGCCGATCCCAAAGCCCTGATCAACAGCAACGGGCAGGTGGAAGTCTTCGTCAAGGAGGGCAGCGCCGCCGACACCCTTAAGTGTTCCCGCGGCGAGAAGATCGAGTTGTTCTAGGCGAACCCTCCACGGAATCCGCAGCGAGTCCAGCCAAGCGACTGAGAACGAAGCTGGAGAGCTTTTTCAGTAGCCTACTCGCGCCAGAGAAAGATGCCGCCTAAGAGCCCAGCCACGTTCGGGACAATCTTCACATTGGAGGGGAGAGGAATGGCAATGTGCTTGGTATTGCCACCACCGATGTAGAGAACGTCATAGTTAAATAGAGCGTCCAGCGCTTGGATGGCCTTGCCCAGCCGGCTGTTCCACTTGTCCTTGCCCGCCTTCTTGAGCGCTATATTGCCAAGCTGTTCCTCATAGGTCATGCCCTTGCGGAAGGGATGGTGCGCCAGTTCGAGATTGGGAACCAGGCGACCGTCCACAAAGAGAGCCGACCCCATGCCGGTGCCCAGCGTCATGACCACTTCGACGCCGCGGCCCGTAATGGCGCCGAACCCTTGCACATCGGCATCGTTGGCGACACGGACAGGCTTTCGAAGGAGGCGCTTCAGCGAAGCCGCCAACTTGTAGCCTTGCCACGCCTGATCCAGATTGGGCGCGGTCACTGTGACACCGTTTCGAACCACGCCGGGAAAGCCGACGGACACCCGGTCAAACGGCCCTTTTGCCTTGGCCAGGCCGGCAATCACGTCGAGCACCGCCTTCGGCGTGGCCGGCTTGGGAGTCGCCACGCGGCCCCTGGTCGTCAAAGGCTTGCCCGACCCATCCAGGATCAGCGCCTTGATTCCGCTCCCGCCGATATCGACCGCTAACGTCTTGATCTGAGCCGGCGGCTCAACCTTGCCTTTCGCCATCGCTCACTCCCGCACGCATCCTAATTGGAGAGGGCCCGCCACTTGGCCAGATATTCCTGCACGGTCGCCACAAAGGTGGCATGGCTCCAGGTCAAGGGCGACACGGACAGAGGGGCATGGGTCTCGGGATGCACTTGCTCCGCTAAGACTCCGGAGGCCAGCCCATGCTCAACGCACCAAGTCAGCACGTCGGCAGCCGGCTTCAGATCCCCCCGTTTCGTGGCCGTCGCGATGGTCCACTGGGCCAGCCAGAGCGTGCAGATGAACCAGGGATTGCCGGGCACATTGGCCACATCCTGGCTCTGCTGGTGGTAGTAGTCGTTTTCATAGCGGGCCACGCCGCCGACGCCGGTCTTGATCCACAGTCGTTCGCGGATCGCCTTCATCGTGCGGACGATGCGCGGATCATCCGGCCCAAACATGCCGAAGTACCAGAGTCCGAACATGGAGGCGTCCAGCGTCTCGTCGAACTCCCAGGTCCCATCGGGCTTCTGGTTGGCCATCCGGATGAACCGGTCCCGTTCCGGCCGATAGAGGACCGTTTCAACACCGGCCTTGATCTCAGCCGCAGCGGCCAGGTACTGCTCGCCTTGTTTCATCTCTCCGAAGGCTTGCGCAAAGCTCGCGGCCGCCGTCAAACCGGCCCAGACCGCCGCAGTGGTGAATGCCAGGACTCCGCGGCGCTCTTCCCAGAGATCGTAGGAGGGGAGGGGCAGCCCGGTTTTCTTGTCCCGGTATCCGACCATGAAATCGGCGGCCCGGACGATCAGCGACCGGTACAGCGGCTTGATGTATTCGACGTCCTTCCACCGTTCGAAGTGGTTCCAGAGGGCCCAGAGGACCAGCGCCGTTTCGTCCTCCTGAATCGGCAAATCCTTGTGACCTTCACGCACCCAGGGATGCCAACTCGAGGCCAGGGTGCCATCGGGGTTGTACTTGTGCAGCAGATAGCCTTCCTTGCTCAGAATCTCCCGGCAGAAATTGAAGAAGGCCTGTGGAATGGGCAAGTAGCCGGCCAGGTTTATCGCATGGGCGACCAACGCGCCATCGCGGGGCCACATATAGGAATAGGTATCGCGCACGGCGGAGGCGATATCGGAATCGTTCGCCGCAATAATGGCACCGCCATTGTCGATCTGCGTCCGCAGGATCAACAGACTCGCCAAGTAGAGGCGGCTGATCTCGGCGGACAGGTCGCCGAAATCCGGTCGGTGCACATCCAACCAGAGATGCCAGTAGGACGCGGTCCGGCTCAGAAAGTGCCAGGGCCCTCGGTGGCGGACGGAGCGGTTGAGTCGCGTCACTTCTTCGAAGTCATTGCCCACCGCCAGCCAGTAATAGGCGGTCTGCATCGTCTGGGGAGGAAGCGTCAGGTGCACCGCCACGGTGGAGTCCACCGATCCCTGCGCGATCGGATTGCCGGACAGAACCCCATCCTCGGCATCCCGCCACGTGCCTTGCAGCCCGCTGACGCCCTTATGCCCGCAGGCCCATTGCTGCAAGCCGATGTGCCAGCCGGCCACCGAATCGGCCGCATCTTCCGGCCGCTTGCCCGGCGTCGCCCCGTTGATCAGGAACCATCGGGCCCCCTTGTAGTGACAGACCGATCGGCGCTCCGGCTCGTAGTAGGCCGTGTCGCCCACTTCATGGGATGAGATATGCAGATCGTGGTGAAAGAAGAACCGGACCTCGCGCGCCCGGTCCGTCTGGTTGTTCACGTCGATCCGGCGCACATAGAGGTTTTCGTGAAAGTCCACCGCATCATGGCACACCAGCTCGAGTTCCAGTTCAGGGTGCGACAACTGGACTTGGGTCACCAGCGTCTCCTCCTGATAACAGAGTCGCCGCGTCCAGCCGGGATCGTCCAGCCATTTGAACCGCCCCTCCACCCAGACGCCGAATCGGAAGACCTGCCCCTTGGTATGGTTTTCCAGCCCCACATGCGGCCAGTACAGATCACGGAGCTGGTAGGTACAGTCGAAGTTGACGAGGAGTGAGCCGTTCCCGATGGGCAAATCGCGCGGCATGCGTCTGACTCCCTTCCTTCAGATTGAGCCGCCAGTGTACCTTATCGGCGCAATCGTCCCAACACAAAAGGCTTTTCCCCGACTATGGCCGCATGCGCGGGCGCCGGCCGGCGGCCGGCGGGGGCTCGGTCACCGTCCGGATCGCAGCAGAAACAATCGCCGTCATGCGGGACAGTTCCGTCACCGTGACGGCCAGCGGCGGCATCAGGACCACGACGTTGCCCAAAGGCCGGAGCAGCAGACCGCGTCGGCGCGCCTCCATCACCACCCAATGGCCTTTTCGCTCCGTCAGCGGATAGGGCTCCTTCGTGGCTCGGTCCTTGACCAGTTCGATGCCGACCATGAACCCTCGTTGCCTGACGTCCCCCACATGCGCCAAGCGGGCAACCGGTTTGAGCAGCCGGCGCAACGTGCGAATCTTGCCTTGCATGCGGGCCAGCGTCCCTTCCGTTCGGAACACCTCCAGGTTTGCCAAGGCAACCGCGCACGCCAGGGGATTGCCCGTGTAGCTGTGGCCATGAAAGAACGTCTTCCATTCCCCGTATTGTCCCAAGAACGCGCGATAGATTGCCTCCGTGGCCAATGTCGCCCCCAACGGGAGATAGCCGCCGGTGAGCCCCTTGCTGACGGCCATCAAATCCGGGGTGACCTGCTCATGCTGACAGGCGAACATCTTCCCGGTCCGCCCGAATCCCGTGGCCACTTCGTCGGCGATCAAGAGGACCTTGTATTTCGTGCAGAGTTCCCTGATGCGGGCCAGATAGCCGGGCGGCGCCGTCAGCATCCCGGCGGCCGCTTGCACCACAGGCTCGATGACCAGCCCGGCAATGTCGCGATGCCGCCGTTTCAGAATCTGCTCGATCGGGGCGACACAGGCCAACCCGCAAGTCGGATAGGTTTTCTTCAAAGGGCAGCGGTAGCAATACGGCGGCTCCGCGGCGATCGCGCGTACCAGCAGGGGATTGAACCGGTCCCGGAACAGACCGATCCCGCCGATGCTCATCGCCCCGGCCGTATCGCCATGGTAGGAAAGTTGGAGATGCAGAAAGGTCCGCTTGGGGCCGGCCTTGGGATGGCGCTGCCGCCAGTACTGGATGGTCATCTTCAGCGCGACTTCCACGGCGGTGGAGCCGTCGTCCGAATAGAACACCCGCGTCAATCCGCGTGGAGCCAGCTTCACCAACGATCGGGCTAGGGCAATGGCCGGCGGGCTGGACAAGCCCAGCAGGGTGCTGTGGGCGACTTTCCCGAGCTGAGTGCGGATCGCGCGATCGAGGGTGGGATGCCGGTGGCCGTGAACATTGACCCAGATCGAGGAGACTCCGTCGAGGTACTTACGGCCCTGGGTGTCGATCAGCCAAGAGCCGCGGCCCCGCTCAATGATCAGGGGAGACTCTTGCTCCCATTCCTGCATCTGGGTGAAGGGGTGCCAGAGGTACCGGCGGTCCCAGTCGGCAAGCTGTTTTGCGTCAGAAGAGGGAGTCATGCAAGCCAAGCCGCATCCACGTGACGAATCGCCGGATTATACGGGCCGTTCACTTCTTTGACAACCCGGCAATGACCGCCTATAATGGGCTGATTTACGAGCATGAGCAAGGACTTGCAAACCCGCATCAGGAATTTTTCCATTATCGCCCATATCGATCACGGGAAATCTACCCTCGCTGACCGATTCCTTGAAACGACGGGGGCCATCACCGCCCGCGAGTCCCGAGACCAGATCCTGGATGCCATGGACCTGGAACGGGAGCGCGGCATCACGATCAAGGCCCATGCGGTGGCCATCCGGTACAAGGCGGACGACGGGCAGACGTACCAGCTGCATTTGATCGATACGCCGGGGCACGTGGACTTCACCTATGAGGTATCCCGCAGCCTGGCCGCCTGCGAAGGCGCCATTCTGTTGGTGGATGCCACGCAAGGGGTGGAAGCCCAGACGATCGCCAATGCGCACCTGGCCATGGCCAACAATCTTATGATCCTCCCGGTCATCAACAAAATCGACCTGCCGAGTTCGGATGTGGAAGGGGTCAAGCACCAGATCCAGGAGGTCTTGGGACTGGATGTAGCCGACACGTTGCTGGTCAGCGCCAAAGAAGGGAAGGGCGTCAGGGAAATCCTGGAAGCCGTGGTGGCCCGGGTGCCGCCGCCTTCGGGAGATTCGGACAAGCCCCTGAAGGCCCTGATCTTCGATTCCTGGTTCGATAATTACCAAGGCATCATCGTCCTGACCCGGATCGTGGACGGCTCGATCAAACCCGGCACGAAGATCCGCCTCATGTCGAACAACAAAGTCTTTGACGTACTGGAAGTGGGCCAATTCACGCCGAAGCGCACGAAGACCGAGCGGCTGAACACCGGGGAAGTCGGCTATGTCTGCGCCGGCATCCGGGAAGCCGCCGACACCAAAATCGGCGACACGATCACCGATGCGAACCGCTCCACCGACTCGGCGCTGCCCGGCTACAAAGAGGTCAAGCCCCTGGTCTTTTGCGGACTCTACTCCACGGACACGGCCCGATTCGAGGACCTGCGCGACGCGTTGCAAAAGCTGCGGTTGAACGATTCCTCGTTCGCCTACGAACCGGAAACCTCGCTGGCGCTGGGGTTCGGATTTCGCTGCGGCTTCCTCGGACTCCTGCACATGGAGATCATCCAGGAGCGGCTCGAGCGGGAATACGAACTCACGCTCATCACCACCGCGCCCACCGTGGTGTACCAAGTCCTCACCACGAAGGGGGACATCCTCCAGATCGACAACCCGGCAAAACTGCCGACCCCGTCGGCCATCGCCAGCTTCGAGGAGCCGTTCATCCAAGCCACGATCATCACGCCGGAGCGCTACGTCGGCAACATTCTCCAGCTCTGCCAGGATCGGCGCGGCACCCAGAAGGGATTGCACTATCTGGACCCGACGCGGGTCATGCTCACGTACGAATTGCCCTTGAACGAGGTCATCCTGGATTTCTACGACCGGCTGAAATCCAAGACGCAAGGATATGCGTCGCTTGACTATGAGTTGATCGGCTACCGTGAATCGGACCTCGTCAAAATCGACATGCTGCTGAACGGGGAGACCGTGGACGCGCTGTCCTTCATCGCCCACAAGGAGAAAGCCCATATCCGGGGCCGGCAGATGGCCGAGAAGATGAAGGAGCTCATCCCCAAACAGATGTTCGAAATCGCCATTCAGGCGGCGATCGGCAACAAAGTGATCGCTCGCGAAACGGTAGGCGCGATCAAGAAAAACGTCACCGCCAAGTGTTACGGCGGCGACATTTCGAGAAAGCGGAAACTGTGGGAGAAACAGAAGGAAGGCAAGAAGCGGATGAAACAGATCGGGCGCGTCGAAGTGCCGCAGGAGGCCTTCCTGGCCCTGCTGAAGGTGACCGGCGAATGAGCCTGGAGCAGGACCAGCCCAGAGTGGAGGACGTGACGGGGACTGCGGTGCACCACGCCGACCCTGCCATGCCGGAGTCCGTCTCGGCGGCCGAGCCGGTCGCGACGGCCGGCGTCGCCTCACGCGCCGGCAAATCCCTGCTGCGCGAGTACGCGGAGGCGATCGTCGTGGCGATGCTGCTGGCCTTCGCGATCCGCGTCTTCGTCGTGCAGGCGTTCAAGATTCCCTCCGGCTCCATGATCCCCACGCTGCTGATCGGAGACCATATCCTGGTCAGCAAGCTCTCCTACGGGTTGCAGTGGCCCGCCGACTGCAAGTTCCGCATGAGCTTCCCGCCGGTCACCTGTTACGCGTCCCGGACGGTGCTGTCCTTCGGCAAACCGGAACGCGGCGACGTGATCGTATTCCGGTACCCGGAGGATGAAGAGAAGGATTTCATCAAACGCATCGTGGGCCTGCCCGGCGACACCATCGAGATCCGCCGCAAGATCGTGCACGTGAACGGAGCCCCTTTGGATGACCGGGCCTTCACCCAGCGGGTTGATCCCGGCGTCATCGACGGCCATATCAACCCGCGCGACAACTTCGGACCGATCACCGTCCCGGCACAGTCCTACTTCGTCATGGGCGACAACCGGGACCAAAGCCTCGACAGCCGGTTCTGGGGGTTCGTGAGCGAGGAAAAGATCAAGGGCAAGGCGTTCCGGATCTATTGGTCCTGGAGCGGGCAGGGCGCCTGGCAGGACTGGGTACGATGGGAACGATTCGGCAAGGCCATTCGCTAAACCACGTGACGCGACATGAGTCGTGAGTTGAACTCAAAACTAAAAACTCAAAATTCAAAGCTGATCGGGCATATCCGACGCTTTCCCCAGGCCACCGTCCTGGTCCTCGGCGATCTGATCCAGGACCATTATATTTGGGGCAAGGTCAGCCGCATTTCCCCCGAAGCCCCGGTGCCGGTCGTCCACGTCCAGTCGGAATCCCGCCAACTCGGCGGCGCGGCCAACGTGTACCACAACATTCTCACTCTGGGGGGCAAGGCCGACCTCTGCGGCGTGGTGGGATCGGACGAGGAGGGGCGGCGCCTGTTCAAGCAGATGGGCGGAGGGCAGGCATCCAGAAGCGGCATTGTGGTCGATCCGGACCGGCCGACTACCTGCAAGACCCGCGTCGTAGCCCACCATCAGCAAATCGTCCGGTTCGACGTCGAGCGGGCGGTCGAGATCAAAGCAGCGATCCAGCGCCGCCTTATCCGGCACGTCGAGTCCCGGCTGCGACAGATCTCCTGCCTGGTCGTCTCCGATTATGCCAAAGGCGTGGTCACGGCGCCGCTCATGGCCGAGTTGACCCGCCTGGCTGCGCTCCGTCGCATCCCGATCATCGTGGACCCCAAGGTCGAACACTTTGCCTACTATAAAGGCGTGACGGTTCTCACCCCGAATCATCTGGAAGCGGGACAGGCCGCAGGTATCCAGGCCGAGGATGACCGGTCCGTGACCGAGGCCGGCGAAGTCATCCGCCAACGGCTGGGCTGTCGCTCGGTCCTCATCACCAGAGGCGAGAAGGGGATGAGCCTGTTCGAGCCGGACGGAGCGGCCTGGCACATTCCGACGATGGCCCGGCAAGTCTTCGATGTGACCGGCGCGGGCGACACGGTGATCGGCACCCTGGCGCTGGCCCTGGCAACCGGCGCGTCCCTGAGAGACAGCGCCATCCTGGCGAATCAGGCGGCCGGCATCGTCGTCGGCATGGTCGGTACGGCAACCGTCACCGCGACGCAACTGACCGAGGCCTTGCAACATGGCTAGCCCAACGACATCGGTCACCGTCGTCATTCCGGCCCGCTACGGGTCCTCGCGCTTTCCCGGCAAGCCGCTGGCCCGCCTCGCCGGGAAGCCCATGATTCAACACGTCTACGAACGGGTGCGGGATGTCCCGCACATCCGTCAGGTCCTGGTAGCCACCGACGACCAACGCATCAGCGACGCCGTCACGGGATTCGGAGGCCAGGTCATGCTCACGCAGGAGCCCTACCGGACCGGGACGGACCGGGTCGCGGGCGTGGCCCGCCAGGTTCCTGGCGAGGTCTTCGTCAACCTGCAGGGGGACGAGATCGCGCTTCACCCGGGCCTCTTCAGCGATTTGATCGAGCCGTTCCTCGACAGCCAGGCCGAGATGGGTACCCTGAAACGGCGCCTGACGACGGCGGACGAGATCGCCAACCCGGGCATCGTGAAAGTCGTCACGGACCACGAGGGCCATGCCCTGTACTTCTCGCGCGCACCCATCCCTCATGTGCGGGACGGGGAACCGGCGCCGGGACGGTCCGGGTTGCATTATGTGCACTTGGGCATTTACATTTACAGGCGTGAAACGCTGATGCGGATCGCCGGCCTGCCGACCGGCCAGCTCGAGGAGGCCGAGAAGCTCGAGCAATTGCGGGCGCTCGAACAGGGCATCCGCATCCGGGTCTGGGAAACACACCATCCCTCGTTGCGGATCGACACGCCGCAAGATTTGGATGGCGCGGCCAAGACCTTGGAACGGCTGGCGCCTTGTTCCGCAACGTCCTCATGAGGCAACCAATCCGGACCGTACGGCATTCAGGCGGAGGGTGACATGGCCACCAGCAGCAAGTACATATTCGTGACCGGCGGCGTGGTCTCGTCGCTGGGCAAGGGCCTGGCCTCGGCCTCGATCGGCAACCTGTTGGAAAGTCGGGGACTCAAGATCACATTCCTAAAGCTGGACCCCTACATCAACGTGGACCCGGGCACGATGAACCCCTACCAGCATGGAGAGGTCTTCGTCACCGACGACGGGGCGGAGACCGACCTGGACCTGGGCCATTACGAACGCTACACCTCGCTGACCTTGACCAAGGAGAACAACTACACGACCGGTCGGATCTACAACGCCGTCATCACGAAAGAACGGCGCGGCGACTATCTGGGCGGGACGGTCCAAGTGGTGCCCCACATCACGGACGAGATCAAGCGGTCGATCACGCAGGTCGCCCAGGGCGTGGACGTGACGATCGTCGAGATCGGCGGCACCGTCGGCGACATCGAGAGCCTGCCGTTCCTGGAAGCGATCCGCCAGATGCCCTACGACGTGGGCCGCGAGAACGTGCTCTACATCCACCTGACGTTGCTCCCCTATATCGGCGCGTCCGGCGAGCTCAAGACCAAGCCCACACAGCACTCGGTGAACAAGCTCCGGGAAATCGGCATTCAGCCCCATATCCTCTTGTGCCGGACCGACCGGTATATCCCGCCGGAACTGAAAGCCAAGATCGCCCTCTTCTGCAACGTGGAAAAGGACGCGGTCATCACCGCCAAGGACGTGGAGACGGTGTACGAAGTGCCGATCGTCTTCCGCAAGGAAGGGTTGGACGAGCTGATCATCCGGCTGCTGCATCTGGAGACAGGTCCGCCCAACCTCCGCGAGTGGGATGCGATGGTGCAGAAAATCAAGTATCCCAAACACGAAGTCTCCATCGCACTCGTGGGCAAGTACGTGGGACTCAAGGAGTCCTATAAGAGCCTGACCGAAGCGCTCGTGCACGGGGGCATCGACCATGAGACGCGCGTCACCATCCACTGGCTCGAATCGGACGAGATCGAGCGGGTCGGGAACGAACGGCTGTTGCGGGACGCGGACGGCATCCTGATTCCCGGCGGATTCGGCGTGCGCGGCATCGAGGGCAAGATCGAAACCATCCGCTTCGCGCGCGAACGAGGCGTGCCGTTCCTCGGCCTCTGTCTGGGCATGCAGTGCGCGGTGATCGAGATGGCCAGAAACGTCGCCGGGCTGAAAGGCGCCAACAGTTCCGAGTTCGACCCGCAGAGTCCGCACCCGGTGATCCACCTGATGGCCGACCAGCGTTCGGTGCAAGAGCTGGGCGGAACCATGAGACTGGGCGCGTATCCCTGCCGGATCGAAGAGGGCACCTTGGCCCACAAGGCCTACGGCGTGACCGAAGTGCGCGAACGCCACCGTCACCGGTACGAGTTCAACAACGCCTACCGGGAACAATTGACCGCTAAGGGCCTGGTGTTGTCCGGCCTGTCTCCGGACGGGCGTCTGGTGGAGATCATCGAACTCAAGGGACACCCCTGGTTTTTGGCCACGCAGTTCCATCCGGAATTCACCTCGCGCCCGCACCGGCCGCATCCCTTGTTCAGCGCGTTCATCGGCGCGGCCCTGCGGCGCAAGTGCGGACACTGAAAAACAACGCTGCATGCTGAAGGCAAAATGATGAATGAAATCCATGGAAGAGCGGACCGTTCCGCCGTTCATCATTCATCGTTCATCATTTATCATTGGATCTGCCATGCATGAAGTGGATCTCGGCCCGTTCAAAATCGGGGCCTCGCACCGCCACTTTCTCATCGCCGGCCCCTGCGTGATCGAAAGCGAAGGGCTCGCGCTCGAGACCGCGCAACGCATTGCCGAGATCACCCGTGCGCTCGGCATCCCTTACGTCTTCAAATCGTCCTACGACAAGGCCAACCGGACCTCCATCACATCCTTTCGAGGTCCCGGGTTGGAGGCAGGACTCGCCGTGCTCAAGAAAGTGCGCGAGCAGGTGGGCGTGCCAGTGTTGACCGACGTGCATGGGCCGGAGGAGGCCACGCGGGCAGGGGAGGTGGTCGACGTTCTTCAGATTCCGGCGTTCCTGTGCCGGCAGACCGACCTGCTGGTCGCCGCGGCCAAGACCGGCCGGGTGGTCAACGTCAAGAAGGGCCAGTTCCTGTCGCCGGGAGAAATGGCCAACGCCGTCAAGAAACTGGAAGAAGCAGGCAACCGGCGCATCATCCTGACCGAGCGGGGCTCCTCGTTCGGTTACAATAATCTCGTCGTGGACATGCGTTCCCTGCCGATCATGCGGAGCTTCGGCTACCCGGTGGTCTTCGATGCCACCCATAGCGTCCAGTTGCCGGGCGGCGCCGGGACCAAATCTTCGGGGCAGCGGGAGTTCATCACCCCCCTGGCCTGCGCCGCGGCGGCCGCGGGTTGCGACGGGTTTTTCATGGAGGTCCATCCGAATCCGGACGTCGCCTTGTCGGATGGCCCCAACATGGTTCCATTGCACGCATTGAAGCCGTTGCTGGAGCGGCTGCTCAGGATCTGCGAGGCGGCAGGGAAAGGCGCACCGATAGCATGAGCGTTCCGGAAGGCAAACGCGTGCTTGCGATCGAGGCCAAGGCCATCGCCGGCCTGGTCGAACGTCTCGACCACCGGTTCACCGAAGCCGTGGACTTGCTGTACGGCTGCACCGGGAAGGCCGTGGTCTCTGGCATGGGCAAGTCCGGCCTCATCGGACAGAAAATCGCCGCCACCATGGCCAGCACCGGCACCCCGGCCTTCTTTCTCCATCCGGCCGAAGGCATTCACGGCGACCTGGGCATGCTGGCCCGTCGCGACGCGCTGATCGCCATCTCCAACAGCGGCGAAACGGAAGAACTGCTCAAGCTCTTGCCCTTCGTCAAGCGCCTGAACATCCCCGTCATCGCCATGACCGGCCGGACCCAGTCGACGCTGGCCAAGAACAGCGAGATCGTCCTGGACGTCTCGGTGCCGGAGGAGGCCTGTCCCATGGGCCTGGCCCCGACCGCCAGCACGACGGCGACGCTCGCCATGGGGGACGCCCTGGCCATCGCCTTGCTGCAAAAACGCGGGTTCAAGGAAGACGATTTCGCGCAATTTCACCCGGGCGGCACGCTCGGCCGCCGCCTCCTGCTCAAAGTCCGAGACCTCATGCACCAAGGCGCCGCAATTCCGCAAGTGTCTGGCCAGGCTTCCGCCCACCACGCCATTCTCGAAATGACGGCCAAGAAGCTCGGCCTGACCACCGTCGTGGACCAGGCCGGTCAACTCCTGGGCATCATCACGGACGGAGACTTGCGCCGGGTTCTGGAAAAGGGCATGGATCTGGCCACGGCCCGCGCCGGAGATCTGGCGACGAAACGGCCCAAAACCATCGGGCCGGACGAACTGGCGGCCAAGGCCCTGCAGATCATGGAGCAATATTCCATCACCGCCCTGGTGGTGGAGGATGCGGGCCGCATCGCCGGCATCATCCACTTGCACGACTTGCTCAAGAGCGGTGTCGTCTAACCATCGTGGAGATTCCTTGAGCTTACGCGCAACCGACGCAGTCAAGCCCACCGGAGCCCCAGGGTTCCTGGTCCAGGCCCGCGCCGCGCTGGCCACGAACGTCAACCTGGCCAATCTCCTGACCTTCGCGCGGATCCTGTTGATTCCGGTGTTCGTGGTCTTGTTCGCCAATCCCACACCGGACCGGTCCCTGGCTGCCGCCCTGGTGTTCGCCGTGGCCGCGGTGACAGACCTCCTGGATGGCTATGTTGCCAGGCGCACCGGCCAGATCACCACATTGGGGAAACTCCTCGACCCGATTGCCGACAAGCTGCTCGTCTTGTCCGGCCTCATTCTGCTGGTGCAATTCGATCGGGTTGCGGCCCTGGTAGCCATCGTCATCATCGCGCGCGAGCTGGCGGTGACCGGGATCCGAGCCATCGCCGCGACGGAAGGGGTGGTGCTGGCAGCGGAAACGATCGGGAAGTGGAAGATGGCCCTGCAAGTGGTGGCCATCGTCATGCTCATTCTGGAGGACAGCCTGACCGCCATCGCCTGGCCCTTGCACCTCCTGGGGACGGCCATCTTATACTTGGCCCTAGCCCTCGGCCTGTTCTCCGGCGGCCAGTATCTCGCAAGTTTCTGGCGACAAATCGCATCCAAATACATCTAGCATCACTTGAACAATGACCGTGCATGCCGGTGAAGCACTGAGATGGCAGAAGAATGGATCGCTGCCGGCCTGGCAGTAGCCGGATATCTGCTTGGCGCCATCCCGTTCGGAATTCTGGTGTCCAAATGCCTGGGCTTGCCGGACCCGCGCACCGTCGGCAGCAAGAACATTGGGTTTACCAATGTGCTGCGGGTGTCCGGAAAAACAGCCGGCCTCCTGACCCTGATCGGCGATATGGGCAAAGGCTGGCTGATCGCCTGGATTGCCGCCCAGAGCTTGCACCAGGAACCGCTGATCCTAGCCGTCGCGGCGACACCGATCGTCGGGCATCTGTTTCCGGTCTTCCTCGGCTTTCGAGGCGGCAAAGGCGTGGCTACAGCCATGGGGGCGGTCGCCGGCGTGGCGCCATGGCTGGGGCTCATGCTGCTGGCGACCTGGCTGATCACGGCCGGAATCTGGCGCTATTCATCGGGGGCGGCCTTGACTGCCTTTGCCGTGCTACCTGGGGGCGCATGGGCAGCCGGGAAGAGCACAGCCTTCGTGGCCTTTACGATTGCCATCAGCGTGGCGATCTATTGGAAGCACCAGGGCAATATCAAACGGCTCCTAAACGGGACCGAATCGAAGATCGGCCAATCTACGAGTTGACATAATCGATCTTATCCGACGCTGAATATTTGACCACGGCGAGCAAATAAGGTCCAATAGCCCATGACTACCGAGTTTCTCCATCGCATCCGCAAAGAGCTCACCGTCACGCTCACCGGCCTGCACGAAGTCGTCATTGCCGTCTCCGAGCGCGTGAACCGGAAAGTACAGATCCTCAAGCTCCATTGGCAAGCCTCAGCCATGGATCAGCAGATCGAAGCCATCCACCAGAGGATCGGCGAGCAAATCGTCTCCCGCCTGACAGAGGGCGGTGCGGCAACGCACTCCGACTCCAACCGGCAAGAGATCGACCACCTCCTCGCCGAGGCCACCTCCAGGATTCGCCTTCTCAAAGGCGACCTGGGCCAAGTGGAAGCCTTGATGCGGGAACTGGAAGCCGAAACCCTCCGCGAGACATTACTCAAGGTCCAGCACGACTTGTTCACCCGTGCCGCCTCCCTGGAGCGGGTCGTGGTCAACCACGGAGCTTCGGCCAGCGGCCGCGCGCCCGCGCAACTCGGACTGGCCGCTTCCACCCACGTCGTCGCGATCCTCCGGGGAACCGCCATCTTGACCCAGCCGGACAGCATCGCATTTCGTCCCGGCGACATTGTCATCCTGATCGGACGGCGGGACGATTTGCAAACCGACACGCAACTCTTCACCCAACGTCAACGCGCCCTGGCATAAGAAAGAGGCCCCGCCCATGACGCTCAAGCCTCTGCGAACCCTCCTCATCCTCGGCGCCCTGGCAACCTGGCCCTTGCCGCAACCGGCTGCCGCGGAAAGCGCCGGGCTCCGCATGCTCGAAGAAATGCAGGGGGTCATCACGGACTTGGCCGAACGGGTCAAGCCCTCGGTCGTCAATATCCTGCCCTCCCCGGGACCGGGGCGTTCCAAAGACAGCCCGAAGGACCGGCCGCCGCCCAATTCGCCCGGCACCGGATCGGGCGTGATCATCGACGGGAACGGCTACATCCTCACCAACAACCACGTGGTCGGCGAGGCCAACGAAGTCGAAGTACGCCTATCGGATCGCACCAAGCTCATCGCGCAGGTCATCGGAAAGGACCCGGACACGGACTTGGCCGTGCTGAAGGTGTCCACCGATCGTCCTCTGCCCAGCGCCACGTTCGGCGACTCGGGCTCCGTGAAAGTCGGCCAGTGGGTGCTGGCCGTGGGCAATCCCTTCGGCCTGGAGCGCACCGTGACCCTGGGCGTCGTCAGCGGCATAGGCCGGGAGAACATGAACCTGTCGCGGTACGAGAATTTCATCCAGACCGATGCCTCCATTAATCCCGGCAATTCGGGCGGCCCCCTCTTCAACGTCCACGGTGAAGTCATCGGGATCAACACCGCCATCATCAATTTCGCCCAGGGGATCGGCTTTGCGATCCCCTCGAATATGGCCAAACAGGTCTTCGAGCAACTGCGCACCCACGGTAAGGTCGTCCGGGGCTGGCTGGGGGTCGGCATTCAACCGGTCACGGGCGAATTGGCGGCCAAGTTCGGCGTCTCGGAAGCCGAAGGGGTCCTGGTCAACGAAGTGTTCGAGCACGATCCGGCGGCACGCGGCGGCATCAAGCCGGGCGATATCATCACCAAGGTGGACGGGAAAGTCGTAGATACGCCCAACGCCCTCTCCCGCCTGATCGCCGCGCTGGAACCGGGCGCCACCACCTCCATCGAAGTGGTCCGCGACGGACGGCGGCAGACGCTGGCCGTGGCCCTGACCGAGCGGAAGGACGCCCCCATCGTCGCCTCCCTCCCCGCGTCACGCGCCGAGATGAAGCTGGGCATCGACGTGCAGGACCTGACCAGCGAGCTGGCCGAGAAGTTCAAGCTGCGGGACAGCAAGGGGGTGCTGATCGCCAAGGTGGACCAGGGAAGCATCGCCTACACGGAGGGACTGCGGGAGGGCGATCTGATCAAGGAAGTGAACCGCAGCGAGGTCGGCACGGTCAACGAATTTGCGGCCGCCGTCAAACAGGTCCGGCGCGGCGAGACGATCCTGCTACGCGTCCTGCGCGAAACCCGGGCGTTTTATGTGGTGCTGAAACCCAGTGACAAGTGAGAGGCCACGGCTGGCCCACCCCTCCCACTCCCCTGCCTGTTCAATGAACCCAAGATAGCCACGGATGACGAAGAGAAGAGAGGGCGGCCTGGTTAATCCCCTGTGCTCGCAGAGCGCGCAATAAGCACGTGCTCGCTCGATGCGCGCAGTGGGGGATCAACCAGGCCACCCTTCAAAAATAGCTTTCCCGCCACGCTGCCCCCTGCCCATCCCTTCCATCCGTGGCGAAGAGAGAAAAAGAGAACGGGGCCAGACCGCTTAGAGGCCTGGCCCCGGCTGCCAGTTCTAACTGTTTTTAATTCACACTCACACAATTCGACGCTTCAATTGCCAACTGGTGAGAGCATCAGATTTAGGTCCTACCAGTCAGCACCGGCACTGGTGGCAACGATCCTCGCCATTGCAGATACTCACGACCTTTGGGGGTGATCTGTATAAATTCTCAACCTCGCTGACCAAGTGGTGGCTTTGGATTGCGGCGAAAATAGCACCACGTTCGTTTGCATCTGGAATGAATGGCTGGAGAAATGAATCGAAAAAATTGCGCGAAACAGGCTGCGGGAGAGTAGCGAGCCAGTCTAATACGGCCTGCGTTGATCGCACCAAAAATAAATTCAGATAACGATACTCCCAAAGTGCAGCATTGGCCCGCTCAGACTGGATAAGCTGGCGAATCTGCTGAGCCTGTTCCTGACTCACATTGATTCCCACTGGCAACAGAATCTGCGTTTGGTCCGCGAGGGCTGGCGGTTGCTGCCTCGGGGCAATGTCTTCTTGAACCCTTTCTTGCTGTGACGCGATGATTTCGCTTCCACCTGGAAATTTTATGCGAAATATCCTCCCGATAAGCCCAGCGATGTCTTTGCGAAACATCATCAGAAAGGCCAGTGCCACGACGCCGAAGATAACTGGAGCAGAGAAGAGGACTTTCATGTATTCGAGAACGAGACGGGCTAGCTCCATCTATTATCTCCAACAATGATTATTGATGCACCGCTGCCTTGGTGGCCTTATGCTCGTCGATGATGCGCTGGGCCTGGTCGCGGGGGACTTCTTCGTAGGAATGGAACTCCATGGCGTAGCTGCCGCGGCCGCCGGTGATCGAGTTGAGCGTGGGCGTGTATTTCAGCAGCTCGACTAGGGGCACCAGGGCCTTGATGGTCTCGGTGGCCCCAGTGGCGTTGACGCCGAGGATGCGGCCCCGGCGTGAATTCAAATCCCCGATCACCGCCCCCACCGCGTCGTCCGGGGCGGTCACTTCGACCGTCATGATCGGCTCCAACAGGATCGGCTGCGCGGACTCCAGGGCTTTTCTGAAGCCCATCGAGGCGGCGATCTTGAAGGACATTTCCGACGAGTCCACCGTATGGTAGGACCCGTCATAGACGGTCGCGCGCAGGTCCACCACCGGAAACCCGGCGAGAATCCCTTCGTGCGTGGCGTCGATGACTCCCTTTTCCACCGCCGGGATGAAGTTTCGGGGAATGGCCCCGCCGACCACCTTGTTGACGAACTCAACCCCCTTCCCGCGCGGCAAGGGATCGAGCTGGAGCCAGCAATCCCCGAACTGTCCGTGCCCGCCGGTTTGCTTTTTGTACTTCCCCTGGGCTTGCGCCATTTTGCGGATCGTTTCCTTGTAGGGCACCTTGGGCGTATGAATGTTGACGTCCACCCCATACTTCCGCCGCAGCTTCTCGAAGGTCACGTCCACGTGCAACTGGCCCATGCCGCTGAGAATCATTTCCTTGGTTTCGTTATTGCGGACAAACTCCAGCGTGGGGTCCTCCTCGACCAGCTTGTGCAGCCCCAGACTGACCTTTTCGATATCCGCCTTGGACTTGGGCTCCAGGGCGAAGGACATGACCGGCCGGGACAGGTGCGGATTGGGATAGCGGATGGGATGATGATCGTCGCAGATCGTATCACCGGTCTGGGTGTCCTTGAGTTTGCCGATGGCGCCGATCTCCCCGGCCTTCAGCAGCGGCACCTGGACATATTTCTTCCCGAGAATCCAGAAGACGTGGCCGCCCTTTTCCTTCACCGTACGGGTCGAATTGTAGAAAGCCGCATCTGCCGCCAGCGTCCCGGAGAGCAGACGCACATAGCTCAACCGTCCCATAAAGGGATCGATGATGGTCTTGAAGACGTAGGCCGACATGGGGTCGGTCGGGTCGGCGTTGCGCGTCACCGGCTCCCCCGTCTGGGGGTGGAGCCCAGCCAGCGGCGCCTGGGCTTCCCGCTCGACCGGCGACGGCAGGCACCCGGCCAGCATGTCCAGCAGCAAGGTCGAGCCGATGTTCCGCACCGCCGAGCCGCAGAGGACCGGCAGGAAGCTCAGCCTTTGCGTCCCATTCTTCAACCCTTTGGTGAGCTCTTCCGCCGTCAGATCGCCTTCGGCCAGATACTTTTCCAGCAGCCGGTCATCCGTCTCCGCCACCCCTTCCGCCAGTTTCTTGCGCGCCTCCGCGCACTGGCCGGCCAGGGCCGCAGGAATCGTCCCCTGCTGCACCTTGGGACTGTCCTTGACCGGCCGCCAGCTCGCCCCTCCGACAAGGTCCACCACCCCTTCCAACTGTGGCCCTTCCCCGATCGGGACTGCAACCGGCAATCCCTTGAACTCGAGCGCTTTCTCGCAGCCCTCCAGCGCCGGTCCAAGGAGGGTCCGATCCTTGTCGAGGTCGTTCACGAACAATAGGCAGGGCAAGCCCAGCTCCTTGATGCTGGACCAAATCTTCTCCAGCTCAGTCTTCACGCCGGCCGCCGCACTAACCACGATCAGGACACCATCGACCGCCCGAAGCGCCATCCTGGCCTCGCCTTGAAAGCTCAATGCCCCGGGGGCGTCAATGACATTGAACCGGACCCCCTTCCAGTCGAAGTGGGCGACCGATGCGCCGATGGACACCTTGTGGTGCGTTTCTTCCGGCTCGTAATCGCAGACCGTCGTGCCGCTGGGAATCGACCCCATCGCGGGAATGGCCCCGGCCGTATAGAGGAGGGCCTCGACCAACGACGTTTTCCCCGCGCCCGTATAGGAAACGAGCGCGATGTTGCGGATGTTGCTGATAGTCACGTCTTTCATGGCACCTCCCTGTTCAGCCCGCAACTGGGGTTTCAGGAACATGCGCATCAAATCCGACGATGGTCCGGGTTCCGGACGTCCCCCGTCGGTCGAGGGCTTGGATCTGGCCTGGGAGCTCCGGTCTGTCGTTCAACTCCTGCCAGAGATCGGCCGGATTTTTCTCGAAGATGCTTGCGGCATCCGCCGGCAGCACCCGCCAAGAGCCTTGGGCCATTTCCGATGCCAGTTGGCCCGGCCCCCATCCAGCATAGCCGGCAAAAGCCCGAAATGTCTCGGCCGGCGACGGCTTGGCAATGACCCGTTCGAGATCCTTGAGATTCCCGCCGAGGTAGATGCCCTCCAACACCCGACGCGCCTGCGCCGGCTCCTGCGTCAGCCGGAACAGCATGAGCAGGGCTTCCGGCTGCACCGGTCCGCCGGCAAATAAGAGATGGGCTGTGCCTTGCAAGGTCGGCACGTCGGACAGGGCCTCGGACAGGAGGAAATTGGTCGGACGATTGAGGACCAGCCCCAGCGTCCCCGCTGACCCATGGTCGCAAATCAGAATGACGGTGTGGCGGAAGTTCGGATCTAGAAGGCTGGGACTGGCGACGAGAAATACCCCTTTCCCCAGGGGCGTCGAGATTGCGCCGGTGAGACGTGCTCCGGCAACGACCGGCCGGGACGAGAGCGCCAGCACGGTTGCTGCGACCAGAGAGACGGCCAGGACCAGGCACACACCGAATGCCGGCCCCGTCGGGACCGTCCGCTGCGCCCTTGGCCCGTGGTTGGTCATCCTCGACCACCCCCTGCCGACACTTCGTAACGAGCTTATAGTAAACCCACCGGCGCCCGCAAATGGATTCCGCGACCCCGCCCCTTCCCGTGCATCAAGTATCCGACCCGTCTGGCCCGGACCGCTTCCGCAGGGCTTGAGGCCTACGTCCGCGCCGGCGCGTGGCCGGGACCGCAGTTCCGTCGGACAAGGGGCCGGCCCGCTCGCTCAACCAGCCCTGGTCGGCGAAACTGACATAGCGGCCGTCCCCGACGATCAGGTGATCCAGCACGGCAATGCCCAGGAGCTGGCCGACCGAAACCAGCCGTTCGGTCAGCAGCCGGTCCTCCTGGCTGGGAGCCGGGTCACCGCTGGGGTGATTGTGCAAAAAGATCACGGCCGCAGCCGATTCCCGCACCGCCAACGTAAACACTTCCCGCGGGTGAACGATGCTGAGCGTGAGGCTTCCCACGGACACCGTCGCGTCCCGAATGATGGCATGCTTCGCATCCAGCAAGATGATCTTGAAGACCTCGTGACGCAGATCGCGCAGAAGCGGGTGATAGTGCGCGAACAAGTCCCGGCTGGACCCGATGCGCGTCCCCGTCGAGAGCGGGGCCGCCAACACGCGCTTACCCAATTCGATGGCCGCCTTCAACTGCGCCGCCTTGGCCGGACCGATCCCCGGCACTTGGCAGAGTTCCTCGAATCCCTGGCTCGCCAGACTCCCCAACCCGGACGATTGCGCCAACAGATCCATCGCCACCTGCACCGCAGACCGGTCCTGCCGCCCCACGCGCAAGAGAATGGCCAAGAGCTGCGCATCGGAGAGGGATTCCGGTCCCTCACGGGCCAGTCGCTCGCGTGGCCGCTCGCTCTCCGGCCACCGGTTGATGCCTCCGGGACGGCTCTGTTCTCCCACCTCACAACCTCTCAAGACAAAACGGAAAAACCACGTAGGTGTGACAATTATGACGCAGGAAAGTGACGATTTTTGGAATCATTGTCTTTGCTACGGCCATGTCATCACCTAGGCCAACATGCGTAACATATTGATATTACTTAAATGACATCCATGGTCTGATATTTGCTTGATTTATCGCCCCAGTACAGCACCCGTGACCAGGAGGATGACATGGAATGTCCGAAATGCAACGGGTTGATGATGTCGGAGCGCTTCTCCGACTTCTTCCTCATCTTCTACGCCTGGAAGTGCATCAACTGCGGTTCGATCATCGACCGCACGATCTCCACGAATCGGCGGAAGAGCTTAGAAGCCCCGGACATGCACCCGGTGCCGACGCGCTGAGCCGGTACGGCTCAGCCTCGGCGCCTCTTCGCGATTCCACCGCCGCCGTTCGCTCGCTTTTCGCGTACTACCTTCACCAAGTCACCTTCCACCCCGAGCAATTATAGGCGTTGGGCCCGACTCCGTCAAAATGAGCCGGTCGGCCGGCCACCCCTCGGAATCCGTTCGCCGAACACTCTCCTCGCTTCCCAACGTGCGGACCGGCCATTTCGTTGCCTTGACCCATGAAAAAACGCTGTGATAGAGTCAGCCACGACTCATTTTCGGAGAGTAGAAAATGCGGGTCATTGCCGGTGCGCAGAGAGGACGGCGTCTGATGGGACCGAAGGGCCCCGGGTTGCGCCCCACCTCCGACCGCGTCAAGGAGGCGCTGTTTTCCATCCTCAACCCCCGCCTCGCAGGAGCACGGGTTTTGGATCTCTATGCCGGCACCGGCGCGATCGGCATCGAAGCCTTGAGTCGAGGGGCCCGGCACGCCACCTTTGTCGAGCCCCATGCCTCCTCGTTGCGCGTCCTGCGCGCCAATCTTGAACTCTGCGGACTAAGCACCCAGGCTACCATCCACCCCTGCACAGCCGAGGCTTTTTTCAAGCGCCGGACTGCAGCGGAACCGGCCTACGACATCATCTTTGCCGACCCACCCTATGACGACGAGGGCGCCTCCGCCTTGCTGTCCGTCTTCAGCCAACACACCAGCCTCCAGCCCACCGCTACGCTGGTGCTGGAACACGGCTCGAAGACCGAACCGGTCGTCGATGGGCTGGCCCTCATCCGGCGCTATCGCTATGGAGACACAACGTTGTCGCTATTCCGCCCTCGGCAGGAAGAGAGCCTCGCCCCATGAAAATCGGGGTCTATCCAGGCACTTTCGACCCCGTCACCCACGGCCACACGGATATCATCGCGCGGAGCCTGCGGGTCTTCGACCGGGTGATCGTCGCCGTGGCGTTGAACCCCAGCAAACGGCCGCTCTTCGACCTGGCCGAGCGCGTCGAGATGGTAAAGCTGGTCACCAAGAATCTGCCCCACGTGGAGGTGGAGGCCTTCGACGGGCTCCTGGTCGAGTACCTCCGACAGCACAGCGCTCATGCCGTGATTCGCGGCTTGCGGGCCATCGCGGACTTCGAGTACGAGTTTCAGATGGCGTTGATCAATCGCAAGCTGGACAACAACTTCGAAACGGTGTTCCTCATGCCCAGCGAAGAATATTCCTATCTCACCTCGAGCATCATCAAGGAAGTCGGAGGACTGGGCGGCTCGCTCAAGGACTTCGTGCATCCCGAAGTCGCCGACCGTTTGCGCCAGCGCTTGCGGAGGCCCACCGCATGAAACTGGCAGCCCGCGCCGGACGCATCGTCCCCTCGCCGACGCTCAGCATTACCGCAACCGCCAAGGCGATGGCGGCCCAGGGGCTCGACGTCATCGACTTCGCCTCGGGCGAGCCGGACTTCGACACGCCCGAACCGGTCAAGGCGGCGGCGGAGGCGGCGATCCGGGCCGGGTTCACCAAATACACGGCCTCATCCGGGATCGATGAACTCAAAAGCGCCATCGTCGACAAATTCCAGACCGAACAGGGATTGCGGTACGAGAAATCGCAGGTTCTGGTGTCCTGCGGCGCCAAACATACCCTCTATAATCTGGCCCAGGCTCTGTTCGATGCGGGCGATGAAGTCCTCATCCCCTCGCCTTTTTGGGTTTCCTACCGCGATCAAGTCCTCCTGAACGATGCCACCCCGGTGTTGGTGCAGACGAGCGAAGCCTCCGGCTACGCCGTCACCAGGGCACTGCTGGAGGCGCACCTGACACCCAGGAGCAAGGCGATTATCGTCAACAGCCCCAGCAATCCGACCGGCGCCACGTACGACCGCGCCACCCTGGAGGATATCGCCGACATCGCCCTGCGGCACGATCTCGTCGTGATTTCCGACGAGATCTATGAAAAGATTCTCTATGACGGAGCGAAGCACATCAGCATCGCCACCTTGAGCCCCGAGATCGCCGCGAGGACCGTGGTCGTCAATGGAGTCTCCAAAGCCTACGCGATGACCGGCTGGCGCATCGGCTATGCGGCCGGCCCCAAGCCGCTGATTACCGCCATGGCGGACATTCAAAGCCAAAGCACATCCAATCCCACCTCCATCTCGCAGAAGGCCGCCGTGGCCGCGCTGCGCGGGGGCGATGCCTTCCCCCGACTCATGGTCGTTGAATTTGATCGGCGGCGGCGATTGATGGTCGAACGGCTGAACAAAATGCCCGGCATGAGCTGCCGCATGCCGGCCGGCGCGTTCTACGCGTTTCCCAACGTGGCAGGCCTCCTCCAACGCCGCCATGGCCAGACCCCCATTGATACGCCGGCGGCCTTGGCCGCCTATTTGCTCAAGGAAGCTCAGATCGCGGTCGTGCCCGGCGAGCCCTTCGGCAGCGCCTCCCACATCCGCCTCTCCTATGCCACCAGCATGGAAGCCATCACGCGCGGCATGGACCGGATGGAGGCCGCGCTGAAGAAACTGACCTCGTAACCGTCAGACTCCCACAATGGGGCCAAGAACAGGTACAATGAGTATGCGTGCGCATCCGCTGAGAAGACTGTAGGGAGCGTGAGCGATTGACTTTTTCGGATCGAGGGCTTATCTCAGCGGCAACGCCGGCAGCAAACCAATAAGAGGATCGGTTCCGCAGCGTAAGCTAGAGAGAGATGAGGTGAGTCGTGCCGATTTACGAATATGTCTGTCAGGGCTGCGAACATCGCTTTGAAATCAAACAAAAGATGAGCGACCCGCCGGTGACTGGGTGCCCGCGCTGCGGGCAACCGGTCACCAAGGTGATCTCGGCCCCGGCCATCATGTTCAAAGGAACCGGCTGGTATGTCACCGACTACTCGGACAAGATGAAGCCGCCCGGACAATCGGAATCCGCCGGAAAACCATCGAACGGCCAATCCGAACAAAAGAAAGACGCGATGACAACTCCGGCGGCGCCGGCCGCCGGCGCCTCGGAAAGCGCACCCGCTGCTCCTTCGTCCAGCAGCGGAACGGGCGGAACGAGCAGCAGCGCCCCATCAAGTCAACCGGCCGGCACGTCGTCGTCCTCGACTCCGACTTCAAGCGCATCCAAGACGCCTTAGGCCGCTCCCTCAGACTTTTTTCTTGGCATGGGCCTTCGCCTGAGTCTTGGCCGCCGGTTTCTTCTTCGCCGGGGCCGGCGCAGGCTTGGCTGCCGCCTTGGGAGCCGCCTTCGTACCGGACTTGCCCAGCTTGGCGGTTTTCTCACGTTCCGCATCCAGGGCTTGCTTGAGGTTGGCAATGTTGCCGGCCAGTTCGCGATTCAACCGTGACAGTTCATCCAGTCGCGCCTGAATCTCCTCCTTGGCCTTCACCGCGTCCTTCAGCTGGTTGTCGAGGTTGGCCCGTTCCGCGGCCGCCGTCTGCACCTCGGCTTTGAGCTGCTCGATCTGAGCCTGGAGCGCCGGCGGCCAATAGTCGCAGCCGGTAAGCATCATGGCCATTCCCGCCGCCAACACCAGTCCCCGCACACTGGTCCTCATTGCAGACGTCATGCTTGTCCACTCCTTCCTTTCCGAATGGTTACGTACCTGCCGAACTTTCACATCATACCTGCCCGGGCGAACGGCGTCATCCGATTCCTCACAGGGACGACGCCAATCCCGCCTCTGCCAGGACCGCCAGGATCTGCGCAGAGGCAATCGGCCCTTCCCGCAATACCCGAACAGCACCGCTGACATCGACCACTGTCGAGGGCCGCGCCGCCGGCGTCGGCCCTCCGTCGAGAATCATATCCACCTCGTCCCCCACGGCCTGGTCGACTTCCTCCGCCGTCCTCGCCGGAGGCGCACCGGATCGGTTCGCGCTCGTGCCGGTCAAAGGACCGGTCCGGCGCAGCACTTCCTGCAAGAGGGGATAGGCCGACAGCCGGATCCCCACCGTACCGGTCCCGGCGGTCAGCTCATCGGGCAACCCCTCGGCTGCGGGAAACACGATCGTCAGCGGACCAGGCCAGAACTGCTGCATCAGCACCGTTGCAGCGCGAGGCACCGAGGCCACCAGAGAATCCAACTGGGCATGGTCTGCAATCAACACCAGCAAGGGCTTGCCGTCTCCCCGCCCCTTGATGCGGCAGACGCGGCCAATCGCTTCCACTTGCCTTGCAGCACAGCCGACCGAAGCGCCGAGCGCATAAAAACTTTCGGTCGGCACGGCCAAGACCCCGCCGGCCTGCGCGATGCGGCCCGCCTCCTCCAGCGCCAATCCCATGGCGGACGGGTCGGTCCTGGTCAACGTCAGTACGCGTGCCACGGATGTTCCATTCCGTCCCATTGCATGCCGGCCTTCACACAGTGGGCCGAATCGCCCTGGCTCCGATATCCGACCGGAACTGGCAGCCGTCGAACGAAATGGCACGAGCCTGGCCGTAAGCGCGATCGCGGGCTTCTGCCAGCCCATTGCCGGTCGCGGTCACACCCAGCACCCGGCCTCCGGCAGTCACCACCGTTCCATCTTGCCGCTTCGTGCCTGCATGAAACACCATGACGTCGGATGCCGACGGGGCATCCGGGAGTCCGGTGATCGGCATACCGGTGGCATAGGCCCCGGGATACCCGCCGGCAGCCATGACCACGCAGACGGCCGCCCGATCATGCCACTCGATCGGCAGTTGGTCGAGACGATGTTCGACCACCGCTTCCAGCACCGTCACCAGATCGGTTTTCAGGAGCGGCAACACCACCTGCGTCTCCGGGTCGCCGAACCGGGCATTGAACTCCAGAACATAGGGCTGGCCGCGCACGATCATGAGGCCGGCATACAGGACCCCCTGAAAGGGACTGCCCATTTTCGACAGGGCCTCGATCGTCGGACGGAGCACCCGTTGTAACACCGTTTCACGAAGCGCGGGCGTCGCCAAGGGGGCCGGCGCATAGGCCCCCATGCCTCCCGTGTTGGGTCCCGTGTCGCCATCCCCCACCCGTTTATGGTCCTGGGCTCCCACCATCGGTATCACGGTCCTGCCATCGGCGAAGGCCATGAGGGTCAATTCCTCGCCGTCCAAAAACTCCTCGATCACCACCCGGCGGCCGGCCTGCCCGAACGCATCTTTTTCCAACATATCCGTCACAGCCTGCACCGCCTGTTCTCGGCTGGTGGCAATGACAACGCCCTTACCCTGCGCAAGCCCGTCGGCCTTCACCACGAGGGGGAACGGATGTCGCTCCAGATAATCCAGCGCCGGCTTGAGCGTATCGAAACTACGCGCGGCGGCGGTGGGAATGCGCTGCCTGACCAACAGGTCCTTCGTAAAGCTTTTACTGGCCTCGATCTGCGCGGCCGCACGGGTCGGCCCGAAGATGCGAAGCCTGGCCTTCCGGAACTCGTCCACAATGCCCAGAGCCAGCGGCGCTTCCGGTCCGACCACGGTCAGATCGATCCGCTCCGTCGTCACAAACGCCTTCAGCGCCGCCACATCGTCCGCCTTGATCGGAACGCACTTCGCTAATTGTTCGATGCCGGCATTGCCGGGCGCGCAGACGATGGAAGACACCCGCGGGCTCTGGGCAAGCTTCCACACGAGGGCATGTTCGCGTCCCCCGCTACCGATGACGAGCACTTTCATGAGAAAACCGCACAGGGAGGAACTGTTTGCGATGGGATGCTAGAAAGACGCCGGATGCTCAAAAAATTCTCCAACGAGGCCGCAAGGAGTGAGAGGCCCGAGGTGGCACAGAGCAAGCTCCGCTTGAACCGCTTTCAGCATCCGTCAATGGCGGAAGTGGCGCATACCGGTCAA
Source organism: Nitrospirota bacterium (assembly GCA_004296885.1). Classification (NCBI taxonomy): domain Bacteria; kingdom Pseudomonadati; phylum Nitrospirota; species Nitrospirota bacterium. The sequence goes on from SCVN01000023.1 coordinate 380,793, forward strand.
AATCATCGCCATCTGATGCTCGTCCGCCGCTGCAATCACTTCCTGGTCGCGAATCGATCCGCCCGGTTGAATGACGGCCGTGATCCCCGCCTGCGCCGCCGCATCCAGCCCGTCCCGGAAGGGGAAAAAGGCATCCGACGCCATTACGCAGCCCTTCACAGGCAACACCGCCTTCATGCCGGCCAGCTTAACGGAATCCACCCGACTCATCTGTCCGGCCCCGATCCCGACAGTCTGTCCCACCCGCGCATAGATGATGGCGTTGGACTTCACATGCTTGCAGACTTTCCAGGCAAAGGCGCAGGCTGCGTACTCCTCATCCGTGGGCTTCCGCTTGGTCGGCACCGTCAGCTTGCGCAGATCGCCCAGGGCGCCGAGGTCCCGGTCTTGCACGATCAGCCCGCCCACTAACTTCTTCAAGTCCACCCCGTCTCGCGTCGACAACGTCAGCGGTCCGACATCCAGCAAACGCAAATCTTTCTTGCGCTTCAGTTCGGTCAGCGCATCCGCTTCATACCCGGGGGCCACAACCACTTCCACAAACGTGGAGGTAATTTCCTTGGCCGCCGCCAAATCCACCGGTCGATTGAAGGCAATCACGCCGCCGAAGGCCGAAACCGGATCGGTCTCTCTGGCCTTCACATAAGCTTCTACCGGACTGGCCCCCACTGCCACCCCGCAAGGATTGTTATGTTTCACAATCACAACAGCGGTCGAATCGGTGAACTCTTTCACCAGCTCCAAGGCTGAATTCGCGTCCAAGAAGTTGTTGTAGGACATGGCCTTGCCATGCAGCGTCTTGGCACGAGACACAGACGGCTCGCGGGCGCCCAGCTCACGGTAGAAGGCCCCCTGCTGATGCGGATTCTCCCCGTAGCGAAGCGTTTCGACTTTCTCAAAAGCCAGCGACAACATCGGCGGGAACTGAACGCTCCCTCCCTGTTGCTGCGCCAGATAGTTGGCAATCAGGCTGTCATAGCGGGCCGTATGCTGGAACACTTTTCCGGCCAACTCCAGACGGAGTTCCTTGGTCACCGTCCCGGCCTTGAGCGCCTCCAACACCCGGCCATAGTCGGCCGGGTCTACGACCACCGCCACATCTTCGTGATTCTTGGCTGCGGACCGGAGCATCGACGGCCCACCGATGTCGATGTTCTCAATCGCGTGCTCAAAGGTGCAGTCGGGCTTGGCAATCGCGGCCTCAAAGGGATAGAGATTCACGACCACGACATCGATGGGACCGATCCCCTGCTGCTGCATCTGCGCGACGTGCTGCGGCAGCGAACGGCGCCCAAGAAGGCCGCCGTGAATCTTGGGATGCAAGGTCTTGACGCGGCCGTCCAGAATCTCCGGCGAACCGGTATAGGCGGCCACGTCCGTGACCGCCACGCCCGCGTCCCGCAGCGCCTTGGCCGTGCCGCCGGTGGACAGGATTTCCGCGCCCAGCGCGGCCAACCCCTGGGCCATCTCCACGACGCCGGTCTTGTCCGAGACACTGATCAACGCCCGCTTGATTCCGGCCATGTCCTCTCCCTTGTGATGCAGTTGGCACCGTCAAAAGCGCGGCAAGAATATCAGATACCTTCCCGAAGTTTCAAGGCAAGCACGAGGCAAATGAAACGAATTGCCCTCCCCCTAGCTTAAGGGGAAAAGGCCAGCGTGAGGGAATAATGAAAGGCTATTGCGCGCGCTCGACCAAGCGGCCAGCGCCCTTACGGAGCAGGTCAGGACTGGCCAAGAGTTGCGGCGTCTGTTCGTTGTTCAACTGCTTGCGAGCCACTCGCTGCACCTGCGGCCTGACATATTCGAACAGTTCCGCCATCTCAATCGAACCGTCCTTATTGAGATCTCCGGCTCCTTGCAGGCCTTTCAAGAAGAAATAGGTCAGCAGGCCATGGCCCTTCTCTGAATAAGCGCTGGAAGTCTGATCGCCCGAACTGGCTGCCAGCACTACCGTCTTTCCACCAGCAACCATGAAGTTTTCGACAGAGAGCACCATTGGCTTGACGCCCTGGGCCAGCACCGACCGCCCGCCCGCTCCAGAGAAGCAGGAGTCCAGCACAACGGTGATATCCTTAGCCGGCAGTTTGTCGAGTGCTGCATAGAGCCGCTTCAGCGGGTAACCGGTTTTCTCGATGAAGGTGGGGTCGCCATCGTAAGGCACCAGAAAAGCATCGCCGGACTTTGTGTTGGGCGTGCCATGTCCGGAGTAATAGATGAAAATGGAGCTGTCCTTCTCTACATTGTTCGGCAGCCAGGCCTCGAAATACTTCTCCATATCCGTTCGAGCCGCCTTGTCGTTGACCCGCACCACGACATTCTCTTCAGGATAGCCGAGAACCTTGGTCAGATACTCGCCCATCAGAATCGCGTCCCGATCGGCAAAGTCCGCCTTGGGAAGGCGTTCCCGGTACTGCTCAATGCCAATGACCACCGCATAGGCATGGGGCTTCGGCTTAACCGCCAGACTGGGGACCCGTTCGACGTCCCCCGCCAGACCAGCCGGTGGGGATACGGAAATCTGACCGGACCGCAACGCGGGAGTCTCCGCCGTGACCGCTTGAACCGCCGGCGCCCTTCGGATGGCCTGCGCATACTGAATAAATTTTGGGGCATTCGTCATGCTGATCAGCACGTTCCTGATTACACCGGCAAAGGTCTCCTGCAGGCTGTAGTCTGAACGCGCGGTGCCCGTATACGCGGCCTCCCCGATAACCCCTTGCCCGGATCCGTCGGTCAGGCGGGCACTGACTTCCAACTGGTAAGTCCATCGTTCCGGCGGATAAAACAAGGGCCAAATTTGCCAGAACGCGATAACTTGGATGAGACATATGCTATCCGGAACGACTTTCGGGGGGTTGAACTCCACCAAGACATCGTAATGCCCCGCCGCTTTTGCTTTATCTGAGACCAGATCGACGGACTGAAAGGTCTGCGAAACCATCTGATAAGCCAGCTGGCTGAATTCCTGATCATAGGGAACGGTCACGATCGTCTCGCCGAATGCACAGCGCGTGCTCACGACAACCGGCGGCATGGCCGATATCTCAGGCACCACCACGCCTGCACGCAACGGTATGGGGCTGGTACCGGAAGCCGGTATCTGAAAGCCCGGCCTGAAGGTCACCCCGTGCTGCAACGTACAAGCGACCAAGCCCCCACTTACGAGACAGACCAGGAGGCCTCCCAGGATGCGCAGCCGAGGCACAGGATTTCCTGATGGTTCCGTATGGTCGAACATGATCAGCCTCACAGCGATGGAGGGGGTGGCAAGGGCAAAGCCTAGAGAAGTTGAAACGGAAACGCAAGAACCTCTGCCGCCTGTCCACCAAATGAACGGATCCAGGTCTCGGCAGAAAATCTGTCGCGGCAACGAGGGCTCGCCCTCCTTCATTTCATCCGGCCGGATGGAACGAATGCGGGCTGAGAGAAGCGGCATGGCGAGCAACTGCCTATCGGAAGCCATACAGAGTGCCGCGCCCCGTTCCGCTATTCCGATAAAGGGGCGCGGCCAATGTAATCGCATCACCAGACCACCCGGCCACAACGCATCATGCCGCAATCGAACGCACGCGTCGTTCGTCATCCGGCCCCCCTACCCTTTCCATTGACTTCCCAGGGGGGTGCGACTACAATTTCCCCACTGAGGAACCCCCCGTGCCTGCCCAATTCGTTCACCTGCACCTCCATACCCAATACAGCCTGCTCGACGGGGCGAACCAGATTGACCCGCTGATCCAGCAGGTCAAGGGTTTCGACATGCCGGCCGTGGCCATCACGGACCACGGGAACATGTTCGGCGCCATCGAGTTCTATCAGAAGGCCAAGGCCGGAGGCGTGAAACCGATCATCGGCTGTGAGGCCTATCTGGCTCCGGGGAGCCGCACAACCAAAGACAGCGGCCTCGCCAACAACGACTACTATCACCTGATCCTGCTTGCGGCCAACCTCAAGGGCTATCAGAACCTGATCAAGCTGGTGAGCAAGGCCTATCTGGAAGGTTTTTATTACAAGCCGCGCATGGACAAGGAGCTGCTCAAGGAACATCACGAAGGGTTGATCGCCTTGTCCGGCTGTCTGAGCGGCGAAGTGGCCTACCTGATCGGGCAGAAGGACTTGGAGGGGGCGACTAAGGCGGCCGGCGAGTACCAGGATATCTTCGGGAAAGACCATTACTACCTGGAGATCCAGGCCAACGGACTGGAGCACCAGCGGATCGCGAATAAAGGGCTGCTGGAGATCCACAAGAAGCTGGGCATTCCCCTCGCTGGCACCAATGACTGCCACTACCTGAACAAGGGCGACGCCAAGCCGCACGACGTCATGCTCTGCCTCCAGACCGGTAAGACGCTGAACGATCCGAACCGGATGAAGTTCGACACGGACCAGCTCTACGTCAAATCCACCGATGAGATGGTGGCGGAGTTCGGCGAGACGCCGGACGCCGTGCTGAACACCTGCCGCATCGCGGAACAGTGCGACCTGAACCTGCCGCTGAACAAGAGCTATCTCCCCCAATACAAAGTTCCGGATGGAGAGACCCGGGAGAGCTACCTGGAGAAACTCTCCCTGCAGGGACTCGCCGACCGCCTCAAGGAACGTCCGCCCAGTGCATTGCGCGAAGCCTACGATTTGCGTCTGCGCGAGGAACTGACCGTCATCATGACGATGGGCTACGCCGGGTATTTCCTGATCGTGTGGGACATCATCAACTATGCCCGCTCCCACCGCATCCCGGTCGGCCCGGGCCGCGGCTCGGCCGCAGGCAGCCTGGTCGCCTATGCGCTGCGGATCACCGACCTCGACCCCCTGGCCTACGGCCTCCTGTTCGAGCGGTTCCTGAACCCCGAACGCATCTCTCTCCCCGACATCGACATGGACTTCTGCATGGATCGCCGGGGCGAGGTCATCAACTATGTGATCGACAAGTACGGCAAGGACCACGTCTGCCAGATCATCACGTTCGGCACGATGAAGGCCAAGGCCGCGATCCGGGACGTGGGCCGGGTGCTGGAGATGCCCTATGCGGACGTGGACCGCATCGCCAAGCTGGTGCCGGACGATCTCAAGATGACCCTGGACAAGGCCCTGGAACAGGAACCGCGCCTGAAGGAGCTGACGGAGACCGACCCGAAGGTGGCCGAGCTGATGGAGACGGCCCGCGCGCTGGAAGGGCTGGCCAGACATGCCTCCACCCATGCCGCCGGGGTCGTCATTTCCGACGAGCCCCTCACGGACCACGTGCCTCTCTACAAGGGCGCGAACGACGAAATCGTGACCCAATACTCGATGGGGGACGTGGAAAAGATCGGGTTGGTGAAGTTCGACTTCCTCGGCCTCAAGACCCTGACCATGATCGCCCATGCCGAACGGCTGATCAACGCCAGACGGCCAGAGGGGCCGCTCTTCTCGACGGCGACCTTGCCTCTGGACGACGCCCAGACCTTCGCCCTCCTCTCTTCCGGCAAGACCATGGGCCTCTTCCAGCTGGAAAGCGCCGGGATGCGCGACCTTCTCGTCGGGCTCCGTCCGGACCGGTTTGAAGACATCATCGCCATCATCGCCCTCTATCGCCCCGGCCCGATGGACCTGATCCCCGACTTCATCAAAGCCAAGCAGGGCAAGATTCCCGTCACCTACTTCGGCATTCCCGCGCTGGAACCGATCCTCAAGGAGACCTATGGGGTCATCGTGTACCAGGAGCAGGTGATGGCGATCGCCAACAAGATGGCGGGCTTCTCGCTCGGGCAAGCCGATATTTTACGGCGCGCCATGGGCAAGAAGAAGCAGGAGGAGATGGACAAACTCCAGGCCAAGTTTCTGGAGGGCGCCAAGCAGCACAAGCTCTCCGAAAGCAAAGCCCAGACTCTGTTCGAGCTGATCAAAAAATTCGCCGGGTACGGGTTCAACAAGTCCCATGCGGCGGCCTATGCACTGGTCACCTACCAGACCGCCTATTTGAAGGCCCATTACCCGACCGACTTCATGGCCGCCCTGCTCACCAGCGAAATGGGGAACACCGACAAGGTGGTGCGGTACATCGCCGAATGCCGCGAGCTGGACATCCGCATCCTGCCGCCGGACGTGAACGAAAGCGACAAGGACTTCTCGGTGACGACGGAGGGTGTCCGATTCGGCTTGGCGGCCATCAAGAACGTCGGGGACGGACCGATCGAGGCCATTATCGAGGCGCGCACCAAACAGGGACACTATGCCTCCTTCTTTGATTTCTGCCATCGGGTGGATACGAGAAAAATCAACAAACGGACCATCGAATGCCTGATCAAAGCCGGCGCCTTCGATTCCACAGGCGCGAGGCGGGCTCAAATGGCCGCCGTACTCGACCGCACTGTAGACCAGACGGCGGCGGCCCAGCGGGCGGCGTCACACGGACAGACCAGTATTTTTTCGGCGATGGAGCCGGAAACGGACGCCACGACGGGCCGGGCCGTGCTGCCCGTGGACGAGAGCCTGCCGGAGGTGCCGGAATGGGACCAGGGGCAACGGTTGAAATACGAACGGGAACTGACCGGGTTTTACATCACGGCCCACCCGCTGGCCCGCTACGAAGCCGCCATCGCCAAGTTTGCGACCACGAGCACGGAAAAACTCGCAGATACACCCGATGGCAAAGAAGTCAAACTTTGTGGCATCATTACGACGATCAAGAGCCTGACGACCAAGAAAGGCGACCGGATGGCCTACGTCCAGCTCGAAGATCCCCAGGGCTTGGTGGAAGTGATCGTGTTTCCCAACCTCTTCCAAGCAGCCGGCCCGCTCCTCACGGCCGAAAGCATCATCCAAGTGACCGGAACCGTGGACCGAGCAGAGAAGGGCATCAGGATCAAAGGCACCAAGATCGAAGCTCTGCCGGAACTCCAGACCCGCTCGGTGGCGAAGGTTCACCTCCACCTCGGCGACGCACCGGAGACGGCCCAACGCTTGCACCAGCTCTATACCGTCCTGAACCGGCATCCGGGGCCAGCGGCGATTTCGTTGACGTTTCATCTGCACCCTGACGTGGAGGCGGATACAGCCCCGCTTCCAAGCCTCACCGTGTCGCCGAGCGAGAAGTTCGTCACCGAGGTGGAAGACTTGATGGGAAAGGGAACCGTAGCGTTACTGTAAAGACGATATTTATCGTTTGACTACAATAACTTAAAAGAAAATCATGAAGGACTATCTGGAGTTTGAAAGGCCGATCCGCGAACTGGAGGAGCGGATCGAGAAGCTAGCCGGCACCGCGGCTGGTCGCGCCTCGGTACAGGATGAGATCCGCAAGCTGAAGGCCAAGCTGGCCCAGACCGAGACGGAGATTTACGCCTCCCTCACACCGTGGCAGCGGACCCAGATTGCCCGCCACGCCCAGCGACCTTCGATCCTGGACTATATCAATGCCTGCTGCCGCGACTTCGTGGAACTTCATGGAGATCGGGCGTTTGCCGACGACCAAGCCATCCTGGGCGGCCTGGCGACATTCGGCGGTCGCTCCGTCATGGTCATCGGCCACCAAAAAGGCAAGACACTGAAGGAACGGATGCAGCGGAACTTCGGCATGCCGAACCCTGAGGGCTACCGCAAGGCCCTGCGTCTCATGAAGCTGGCGGAAAAGTTCGGCCGGCCGATCCTGACGCTTATCGATACACCCGGTGCCTACCCAGGCATCGGCGCTGAAGAACGGGGGCAGGCGGAAGCCATCGCACGCAATTTGCTGGTCATGGCGCGGCTGCGGGTGCCGATCGTCTCGGTGGTAATTGGAGAGGGCGGAAGCGGAGGAGCCCTGGCACTGGGTGTCACCGACCGCGTTCTAATGTTGGAACATTCTGTCTATTCGGTGATTTCGCCGGAGGGTTGTGCCGCCATTCTCTGGGACGATCCGGCCAAAGCGCCGGACGCGGCTGCGGCGCTCAAAATGACCGCCAGCGACCTGGCGGCCCTCAAGATCATCGACGAAATCCTCCCCGAACCGACCGGAGGGGCACACCGAGAGCCGCAGGCCATGGCGGAACGAGTGGCCAAGGCTCTCACGACCCATCTGTCTCGGTTGGAAGAACTGCCGGTGGAGGAGTTATTGGCCCAGCGAGATCAAAAGTACCGGCAAATGGGAGTCTTTACCGATCCACCCGCCCCGGCTGCCTGACACAGACTCCGGATCAGGCGCATGCGAGCCCCCGTTTAACCCGCGACGAGCTGATGCTTCCCCAGGGGAACCCGCGTGCCCAACAATTGCTCGATGGCGTGGAGCTGGCCCTTTTCTTCCGGCGTCACGAAGCTGGAGGCCCGGCCCGTGGCTTCGACGCGCGCCGTCCGGCCGATGCGGTGGACGTAGTCCTCGGGCGAGTTCGGCAGGTCATAGTTGATCACATGGGCGATCCCGGTCACGTGAATGCCCCGCGCCATGATGTCGGTCGCCACTAACACTCGGTATCGTCCCCGCTTGAACCCTTCCAGCGCTTCCCGCCGCTGGCCCATCGTCCGATCCCCGTGCAGCACCGCCACGGGAAGCCCGTCCGCCTGAAGCATCTTGCCCAGCCGGTCGGCCCGCGACTTCGTGCGCGTAAAAACCAGAGTTGAACCGGACTCTTCCTTCAGCAGCCGGCGCAGCAAGATCGTCTTCTGCTCCCGGCTGGTATGGAAGAGATGTTGTTCGGCCCTCGCCGCCACCGTCCCGCTGGGTGCGATTTCGATCCGGGCCGGATGTTTGAGGCTGGCCTTGGCCAATGCCGCCACATCGCTCGGCATGGTGGCCGAGAAGAGCATGGTTTGCCGCTCTTCCGGCAAGGCGTCCAGAATCTGGTTGATCTGCGGGGCGAACCCCATGTCCAGCAGCCGATCCCCCTCGTCGAGGACGAAGATTTGCACGGCCAGCAGATTGATATTGCCCCTCCACATGTGGTCGAGAACCCGGCCCGGCGTGGCGACCAGCACATCCGGCCGCTGCTTGAGCGCCCGCTCCTGCTGGGCCATGTCAGCGCCCCCGACGATCAGGGTGGCGTACACCCCTCGGGTTTTCCCGAGCAGTTCGAAGGTTTTCTGGATTTGCATCGCCAATTCGCGCGTCGGAGCCAGGATCAGGGCACGCGGCCCCTCTCCCCCGGCGAGCCGCTCGATCATCGGAATCGCAAAGGCGGCGGTTTTCCCCGTGCCGGTCTGCGCGCAGCCGATGACGTCTTTCCCGGCCAGGGCCGGGGGAATGGCACGGGCTTGGATCGCCGTCGGTTCGGCATATCCGGCCTTGGCCACCGCCTGCAACATAGCGGCGGAGAGGCCGAGGTCATGAAATGATTGGATCGTTGGTGTGGTCACACATCATCCTTTAGTTGGGGTCGCTGCGTGGGGCAGGGAGTCAACAAGTGGAAGGCGCAAGGCGGGACAACGATCGTGAACCAGCCACTCTGAATGAATCCAAACTCTCGCGGACCCGATGTCGGCCCGTGTCTCTTGCTGACTGCATGCCGCCGCCACAGACCGTTGGAAACGACGACAAAACACACTATACAGGAAAAACCCTACATTGTCAATGCAAGTTCCCCCGTTTGCTCAGGGATTCTGCCACATGGCCCCGTCGTGGACGGGATTGAACTGATGGGTCAGCTTCACCGTATCCCCATCCCTGACTTTCGAGTCCAACCCGCCGACTTTTCGATTGACCGTGATGAGCAATTCCCCCTTGTTCATGAACGGCAGGAGCGCGCCGAGACGATCCCGATTGCTTTCCAGCAACGCCTTGAACGTCACCGGCGCCGAGACCTCGCACTGGAACTCGGATTCGCCCATGGCTTGGCGCAAGGTTTCCCCGAACAATAAGAGTGTGACCATAGTCCCCTCTCTATCCTCCCTCCGCCTGACGGTGGCACCGAAAACAATCCTGACGCTTGGGGTGCCGCTCGACCAAGGGACGGCTCTGCCCCACCGCATGACACCCGAGGCAGTCCTTCTCCGACGTCAGGCTACGATGCTCTGGAGTGCCCGGGATCGGCGGATTCCGCTCACGGGGCGACGGAAGCAGCGAGACCATAAGCACCACCAGTCCCGCCGCTAAAAGGAATAACCAGTCTGCCCGTCTGATCGTCATGATGCAACAACCGGAGGCGGCTCGTGAGCGGCTTCCTGCAGCAACTCCGCCACGTGCGCGACCCGGACCCGGTCATCCAGCCCATTCCTCAATTGGATCATACAGGCCGGACAACTGGTCGCCACCACCTCCGCCCCGCTTTCCAGGATCGCGCGCCGCTTCCGCTCGAAGATGTTCTGCGAGGTCGCATAGTCCTTGACAAGATAGGTCCCCGCCCCTCCCGCACAGCGATCCGCATCCTGCATCTCGACGAACTCAACGCCCGGCAACATGGCCAAGACCTGCCGCGGCTGCTTCGTCACCCCGGCCGCACGTAGATGACAGGAGGAATGGTAGGTGACCCGCTTCCGGCCAAGTTCATTCCGATACTGTATGGGTTTCGGGGATGCCGCCACCACCTCCGTCACGTGCTTGACCTTGGCCGCCAACCGATCGGCCGCGTCCCGCTCCGGACCGGCCTCGAACAGCTTGGGATAATCCTTGAGCATCAAGGTGCAGGAAGCGCAGCCGGTCACGACGACTTCGAACGGTGCCAAGGAGACCAGATTGAACCGGGCCGCCTCGAGCACCCAATCGGTATGGCCGTATGTTTGAATGGGGGTGCCCGAACAGCGCTGCGGCGGCAGGGCCGGCTCGATCCCATGCTGGCGCAGGACGGCGATGACGGCATCCCCGACCCCGTCGTCGAAATACTTGGCGGCGCATCCGTGAAAGTAGGCCACCTTCTGCCCTGCCGGTCCGCCGCCAAATGTCGCAAGCTCAGGGTATCGGTCGGGCAGCTGCCGGGTCGCCAAGCGCGGGAGCCGTAAGTCATGCGAGAGCTTGGCCGTCTTGGCCAAACAGCGCATCACCGGACCCGTGAGCCGTTCCAGCCAGGCGCGGGGTCCGGGACGGTCCCAGAACGGTTGCGTCACCGCGACGCATTTCAACAACAGGTCAAACAACCACTGCTGCGCCTGCACCCTAAAGATCAGGCCGGCCAGCCGGTTGGGCTGCTCCGCACGACGCTTCAGGATCAGATCCGACACATCCACACCGGCGGGGCAGATGGTCCGGCAGGATTTGCAGTTCAGACAGGCTTCCACCACCCGCTTCGAGTTCAGGTAACTGTAGTCCTTGGCCGTGACGATCTCAAACCAGCCGCGCGCGCTCATGTCTTCGGACTGGAACACATCGTAGACCGGGCACACCGAGTTGCATTTGGCGCAAGTCGCACAAGGCTTGGCCAGCCGGGTGAAGTCGATATGGTCGGTAAACGGCGCCTCGCTGATCTTCACCCCGGGATTCAACATCCCGGCCGGATCCAGGCTGCGCTTGACCTGGACGAAGAGGTCATAGAGTTCGGGCCCGAACATCCGGCGGACGAATGAGGCGCGCACCCGCCCGTCCCCATGCTCGCCGCAGATGGAACCGCCGAAACGGGTGAGCACCGTCTCGTGAATCTCGCGGTACCCCTCGACCATCCGGGAAAAATCGGCCTTGTCGTTGACATCCAGCAAGGGCACGATGTGGGCATTGCCGTTCCCGATGTGGCCGAAGATGGCGACGGGGACTTGCTGCGCACCGAAGTACCCTTCCAGATATCGGATCAGCTCGCCGATCCGCTCCGCCGGCACCACGACATCATCCACGTAGTTGATCGGCTTCTTCCTGGGATCATAGCGATAGAGCGTGGGATAGAGCGCCCTGCGCGCCTTCCATAAGGCATCCCGTTGCTCCCGCTCGAAGGCCACCGCCGGCTCCCCCGCCAGACGGTAGCGTCGGCAGACCGAGAGCAGGCGGGTGGCCAGCTCCTCGAGGCCAGGCCCTCCCGCCTCCTGATCCAATTCGGCCAACAGCGTGGCGGCAGCATCGGGCGGGACGCCGTGCGCGGCCCGCCCGATCAGATTCAACGTATTGCCATCCATGACCTCCAGCGCACTGGGGGACAGGGCCAGCAGGTGGGGGATCGCCTCCCCGACCTCCTCCAGGTGCCGAAAGTGCAGAAGGGCCGTGGCGCTGGCCTTCGGGCGGTCCACCAGTCTGATTGTCGCTTCGCTCATGACCCCCAGCGTGCCCTCGCTGCCGACGAAAAGACGCGGCAGGTCGAACTGCGCCCGATCCAGTCCATCGACCAATCCGAACAGATTGTACCCGCAGCTGTTCTTGCTGACGGTTGGACGCCTGGCCCGGATGGTCTCCGCATGGTCCTGCACGAGCCGCAAGACTCCGCGTAACGAGGGATGGTCGCTCAGAACCTGCGCCAACGCCGGATCGGTTAAAGGAAAGGAATGCGCATCCAGCCAGCCGGAGGCCAGGCAGACCCGCAAGGTCAGGACATTATCCTTCACCGAGCCATAACGGAGGGTATGGGGCCCCGAGGAATTGTTGGCCAGCATCCCGCCCAACTTGCACATGTCTCCGCTGGACGGATCCGGACCGAACAGCAGATCGGATGAGGCGAGCCGGCGATTCAGCTCCGCATAGACGATCCCGGGCTGCACGCGCGCCCATCGCTCTTCCCGATTGACCTCCAAGATCCGGTTCAGCTTGGAGACGTCGAGAATGATGCCCGGACCGATTGCGGAGCCGGTGAGATTGGTCCCGGCCGCCCTGGGCGTCAGCGGCACACCCAGCCGGACCGCATAATCCACTGTCCGTTCGATATCCGCCTCGGATTCCGCCAGCACGACCGCCAGCGGAACGATCTTGTAGATGCTGGCGTCGACGGCATAGGCGGTCAACGTGGGAGCATCGTCGCGCACCCGCTCGGCGCCCAACAGGCGGCGCAAATCCGAGGCCACGGACCTGGTCTTTTCAGGCAGGAGCAGTTCCATACGATGCATTCACCCCCTGCGGGTCATTCTAGGGAGGATGCAGACGGAGGGCAAGGGCCGTGGAGGGAAAGCGGCAACGGATGAACGGGCGCCGGTCAGACTTGCTCCAGCGTTTCCTGCTCGATCGGCTCGGAGGGCTCCTCATCAGCGGCAGGGCCAGACCCGACCACCACGAGAGGATCGTCGCCGACCGGCAGCATCTCCTGCTCCGGCTCCCCCAGTTCCTTGAACTCCCGCAACGGCGGCAGTTCCGCGAGGTCACGCAGGCCGAAGTGTTGCAGAAAATACTTGGTCGTTCCGTACATGATGGGGCGGCCGGGCATCTCTTTCCGTCCCACCATGCGGATGAGTTTGCGCTCGAGCAAGGTGCGGATAACCCCCGAGGCTTCCACACCGCGAATCTGCTCGACCTCCGCACGGACGATCGGCTGTTTATAGGCAATGATCGCCAGGGATTCCAGCGCCGATCGCGACAGCTTCGGGGCCGGCTTATTCTTCTCCAACCGTTTGATCCAGGGGCCATAATCGGCCCGGGTGACGAGCTGAAACCCTCCGGCGACCTCGACGATCTGCAGTCCCCGTCCCGCCTGGTCAAACTCTTCCCCCAAGCTACGCAAGGCCTGCCGCACCTCGGTCTTCGGCACCCCTTCCAGCACCGAGGCCAACCGTTCCACCGTCACCGGTCCGTGCGACACGAACAAGAGCGTCTCGAGAATCGCCTTCAACTCCCGCAGCGCGAGCGCATCGGACGCGGCCGACGCTTGGAGAGCTTCTGGAGTCTGCTCCTTTGCCGCAGCCTGTTCCTTGTCGCCGCCGGCCGCCGCCAGCTCTTCGAACAAGACCAGGTCGCCGGCCGCCTGCTCCGGCACGACGTCAGACACCGGCGCCTCAGACCTTGCGCTCATACCATCCTCCTAGGCGTAATCCGAGAACTCCCCCTCAATGTCCTGTTCCATCGGTGCAAACGCTCGGGTGAGCAGAATCTGTCCGAAGGTTTCGGACTGGAATACCCGGACCAACTTAAGCCGCGTCAACTCCAGCAAGGCCAGGAACGTCACGATGATGAACAGCCTGTGCCCTTGCTCCTCAAACAGCGCCACGAAGGTGACCGATTCTTTCCCTTCCAGGATTTCCAGAATCGCGTTCATCCGGTCCTTCACCGTGAGTTGGTCGGCAGCGATCTCCATCAACTGACGATGCGGCGTTCGGACCAATACCGACTGCAGGGCATCCACGAGATCAAAGAGCGTGACCTCTTCCAGTAGCGTCTCCGCCGCCTTGGCCGGCGTCGGCAGAACTTCCACCCTGGCAAAGACATCACGCCATTCCCGCTCTCGGGTGTCCAGTTGGCTGGCAACGTCCTTGAACTGCTTGTACTCCAAGAGCCGCCGGATCAACTCCTCACGCGGGTCGGGCCCATCCTCTTCATCCCCTTCGATCTGCTCGGCCGGCAGCAGCATCCGCGCTTTGATTTGCACCAAGGTCGCCGCCATCACGAGGAATTCTCCGGCCACCGTGAGGTTCAGCGACTTCATGAGACTCAAATACTCGATATACTGTTGGGTTATCAGCGCGATAGGGATGTCGTAGATATTGATTTCGCTCTTTTTAATCAGGTGGAGCAGGAGGTCAAGCGGCCCTTCGAACTTCTCAAGCCGAACTTGATATGGAATTTCAAGCTGTTCCACAGGTCTCTTCCTATTTTCAGGCTAAATGACCTAGACGCTTATACTATCTTATGGGGACAAACGCAAGATAATTTCTATATGTAGTGGGTCTGTGGATAACATTCCCTACGAAACAGCTCAGGAATGCTTTTTCAGCAGATAGACGAACCAGAATAGAAACAGGATCAAGGCCGCCACAATCCCATACATGATTCGAGGATCCTGCAAGCCGCGCGGGATCGGACGTTCCCCGGTCAGCTTGGTCCTGGTGAAGCGCGGTTCGGCCGAGAACAGGACCTTGGAAAAATCCTCCAGCCCGCGGAACTCCGCGTCCGAGAAGTCGGCCACCCCCACAAACGTCGCGCGGCGAAAATAGGCGTCTTTCGCAAACAGCGTATGCGTGAAAAACGCTTCCCGATCGAACCGCGCTTCGGAAAAATCCAGCAGGCCGCCGAACCGGCTTCCCGAAAACCCGGTGCCCAACTTGAAATACGTCTGGGCAAACTGGGCCTCCTGTCGAAACTGAACTTCCAGAAACTCGGCCAGTCCGTTGAAGCCCGCCCGCTTGAACGTGACCGGCCCGGCGAACGTCGCCTTGTGAAAGCGTGAGTGCGTGCCCAATGCGGTGGCTTCAAACCGGGCCCCCTCGGTAAACCGGGCATGGATGAAAAACCCTTCGCGCAGCAGGATGGCATGCGAAAAATCAACCGGCCCGCCGAAGACCGCATAAGATAAATCTACCATGCGTTCAAAGGTCGTCCCGGTCATCGTGACGGGCCCATTGATCACCAGCAGCCCGGTCGTAAGGTTGGTCTCGATGGTTCCCCGCACCAGCGAATCCTTGATCGCCACCGGGCCGGCGATCAAACGGACATCCCGAATATCTTCCACAGGAATGATGTCTTGAATGCGCGGGGGGAGCTTGAACACGGCTTCAGGAGTCAGCAGAGGCAATTGGTCCAACGCCACATCCCCGACCACCACCACCCCTTCGAGATCGAGTCCCCGTCCGGCCTGCAACGCCGCCAGCAACTCCGCCGCGGGAACAGCCTGCGCTTCGCGTTCCTGCTGGGTGCAGTCCTGCCCGAAGTGTCTGGTGAAGGGTGCCGGTGCCCCAGCCCCGCGCTCGATCAGGCAGGCACCAGCGGCGGAAGCCCAGAGGGTCAAAACCACGAAAAGAAGCGGCGCGAAAACAGCCGACCAAGGATTCGAGGCTCGTGCGAACAATCGCATCGCGCTTCTTATACGAGCGACGGATGTCAAAAGCAAGGAGCCGCCCTCACTCTTGACTGGGCCAGCATGCCTCCCTACACTAAAAATGATGGGCACCAACCGATGCATAGACCGGACGGGGCCGACACGACTTCTCTCTCCACTCCTGTTAGTACTCCTCTACGGAGTCGTGGCGACCTGGCTCCTGATCGATGCCGGCCAGGCCTCAGCCGCCCATGTGGTGGAAGTGCCGGTCTTGTCGGCCGTCAATTTCAATAATAAGGGCGCCTTCCAAGTCATGGTCATAAGTTGGGACCAGCAGGCAACGCCGGACCCAGTCGAGGCCAAGTGGGGCAATAACCGCGTGAGAGTCAAAGGGACTGCGCTCGACGCCTTGGGCAAGGCATTCTTCTATGCGGTGAGGCAGAGTGATTCGCTTCACCCGACCGGCACGATTTCGATCTACGGGGCTGCGTACGCACCGGTCAGCAACGACGGTCCCAGTGCCGGCGCAGCCATGGCCATTGGGTTTCTGGCCGTCTTGCGGGGAGACCCGATTCTCCGCGGAGTCGCCCTCACCGGCACGCTGCAACCGGAAGGGCGGATCGGCCCGGTGGGTGCGATCCCGGACAAAGTTCGTGCGACGGCGCGCGAGGGGTATCGCACCATCCTCATTCCCCAAGGTCAACTCGACAATGGTCGATTTAGCGACCCCAAATGGAATCTCAACGGGTTGGCCATGGAACTGGGATTGACGATCAAGGAAGTCGCGACAATCGCCGAGGCCTATGAACTCATGACCGGCCGCCGGCTGTGACAGGCTCCGGAGACCGCCCCATCGTCCACGCTACACAGGACCACGCAATCCCCCTAGCCCATTGAGCAGCGCAGCATACTGTTCCCGGGTGACACGATGCATCCCAAGGTTCAGACGGCGGGTCAACTCCGCCTGATCGGGCACCTCGAGCACCTGATGCAATAGGGTCAAGCTGGCCTCGGGAGTACTCTGCCAACTCTGCGTGACCTGCACCCGCACGAACCCGTAGCGCGTTTCCTCACGGAGTTCGTCCCGGACAAACTCACCCAACTCTTCCGGAGGCAGCACACGAGACCGGATGGCAAAGCCGGCTCGGAGACCTTGCTTCAAGACATAGACCAGCCCGCAGGAGTCATCCGTCAGGTAGGTACGCAGGTTGTCCCGAATTAGCGCGGTGCGAAGCCCCCAGAGCCCATGCGACAACTGGACTTCCGCGCTGGCCTGGGAACTGCGCTCCCGCAGCGCACCGGCAATAAACAAAAAATGACTCATGTCGTAACAAAGATGAAGAGACGTTGGGAGGAGATCGCGCCGGAGCCTACGCCCAGCGCATCCATCACGGAAGCTGAGAAGCCCGTTCCATCTCCATTGACAATCAGGCAGGCAGATCAGGCATTGTGGTAGTCGTCACTCTCCCCTGAGAGGTCATCCGGTTTGTCCAAGTAATCAGGCTCCGCCTCCTCATCATCGAGCGACAATTCCTCGTCGCGCATCTCCTCGCCCAACTCTTCTTCCATCTCTTCCTCGGGAAGCTCCAACTCTTCCGCCAGCTCTTCATGCATGGCTTTCGGCTCTTCCTCTCGCATGGGACGGGCCGGCCGGTGCAAGGCCTTGGCCGGAGATGGAGCCGGAGCAACGGTTTTCTTGATGACGGGGGCGGGAGTCGCTGCGGGGGCGGCTTTCTTCGTGGCCTTCGCGGCAACCTTCTTTGCAGCCCGAGCCGCTTTTTTAGGCTTGGTGGTCGTCTTGCGTTTGACGGCCGCTTTCTTGACCGCCTTCTTCGCGGCGACCTTCTTGCTCGCGGTTTTAGCCTTCTTGGTCTTGGTCTTACCCTTAGCCCCTCGCCCCTTAGCTCCGGCTTTCTTGGCAGTCTTCTTCGCGGATGCTTTGCTCGGCTTTTTCCGTTTCGTCGCCATCGTCCCCTCCTCTGCTCACAATCCCGGCGGATCCCCGCCTCTCGCGGCACCCATCTAGCATGAATCAGGCACGGCTTGCAACCATGGCCAAAGCCGAAGCAACAGGCATCTTCCTCGAGCTTCCGACAGGCCCGCAACAGACGCTGGATCGTGAAAAGCGAGGTAACGGAAGGAGTTAGGGGACTACCCACACGTTGACGAATACCGGCATGCTGTCGGCGCCTTTGACCGTATCCGGTCCTTTCATGTCCGTCACCCGCAGTTTGAATCGAAATAAGCGCTTGGCTGACACCTTGGGCGCGACAAAGGTCGCCTTGGAGGAGTCTGCGTCGAGCAACGACACCTTGTTGCCCCGTACTTGTGCCCATTCATATCGAAGGGGGTCTCCATCCGGGTCCCTGCTTTGAAGCGCGCTGAGCACCACTGTCGCTCCGGCTTGCACGGTTTGGTCGGGACCGGCTTGGGCGATCGGCACCCCGTTGGGCTCCGCCTCCGATTTCACCACCACATCCAACCGCCCTTCACGGCCACGATTCTTGACCGTCAGCGTGGCGGTCCCGTTTCCGATGACCCGCACGAAGCCTCCCGGATAGATCGCCAGCACCCCTTCGTTTGAGCTGTCATAACGGCTGCCCGCCGACGTCCCACCGATCCAGCGGGCGACACCATCGGCGAACTGGCCGATGACCGGCACCTCGAGGATCTTGCCGATGGTATCCAACCGCCAGGGCTTTTCGACCTCGAACTCGATCCCCGTCAACGCCGCCGGGGGCTCAACCTGCAGGAGGATTTCATCGAACTCTTCCTGGCCGGCAAGGCGGCCCCTGGTCACCTCGCCGACAGCCAGCAGCCGCATGGCGCCGATCACCCCGTTCGGCACGGTCAGACGCCCCCCGAACGGCGGCGTCGCCGCGCTGATGGACTCCA
Source organism: Nitrospirota bacterium (assembly GCA_004296885.1). NCBI lineage: Bacteria > Pseudomonadati > Nitrospirota > Nitrospirota bacterium. Next base: position 399,443 of record SCVN01000023.1, read on the forward strand.
GCGCCAATATCGCCTGCTGCGCCACAAGCGGCTCCTCCCCCAAGCGATACCAGTAGTACAGGACCCGGCTGACGCCGATCTCCGTCCCAAGGTCCACCCGGACATCCAGCGATTGGCCGGCCACCAGCACCGCCCCCTCCGTGGGAGCCGTGACCCGAAACGCCCAGGCAGGAGTCGAAGCCCAGACTAAGCCGACAAGGGACATGAACGACAGAACGACAAGAAGGCAGATACGGTGACGGGACAGGAATCGGCGCATGCTCATTCCTTGCATACCGAGATGGTCGCGCGCCGCCAGTATAGCAAGATCCAAGACCCTGGTCACCGACGGCCGATTCCGCTACACTGGCGAACGCAGCGTCCTTTCCATGCCGGGGCAACGATGAACGTGAAGGAACAGACGATTCTGAAAGTGCTGGTCGGCTCCCAGGCTCATGGGCTGGCCGGGCCGGACAGCGACGCGGATTATCGGGGTGTCTTCGTCACTCCGACCGAGTGGCTGTTTCGTCTCGACTTCAAATACAAGGGCAGCCGCTGGACCGAAGGCCAGGAGGATGAAACCTATTGGGAAGTCGGCCGGTTCCTCTCGCTGGCGACCCATGGCCATCCGTTGGTGCTGGAGACCTTCCTGGCGCCGGTCGTGACGGCGGACTCATGGGGCCGGGAACTCCTGGCGCTGTTTCCCTCCGTCTGGACTCCCCTGACGGCCTACGAGGCCTTCGTCAGCTATGCGTTCAACCAGCGCAAAAAGTTTCTCGAGAAAAAAGATGCGCGGCCCGGCAAATACGCCCTGGCCCACTTACGGGTTCTGTTCAATCTCTGCGAACTGCTCGAAACCGGAACGTTCACCATCCGGACTGCCGACACCAGCCTCGGCGAGACGCTCCGCCAGGTGAAAGCCGATGCGCTCACGGCCGGCCAGATCGTCGACGCAGGCGAACGGCTGTTCCAGGAGGCCACTCAGCGCCTGGCCCGCTGTACCCATCAACCCAATCTCGAATCCGTCAATGCCTTCCTGGGCCGGTTGAGAAAAGCCTTCCTCGCCTAAACACCGACCACAGGCACGCTCTAGCAGGCATTGAAAAACTATTTGGGAACCACTCGGACCCCAGCTCGACGGTCTAGGATGGCTGGAGAATCCCCGCAGGATGGTCAAAAAGGCCACTTTCTCACCCGCCCGCCCCGCGTGCGTCGAACGCACGCTGTTCCCGTGGCTTGGCCGCAGCAAGCGAGTGGCGAGGAGGTACATACCAAGCTTTGCTTGAACCGCTCGCTTCGATCAAATGCGAGCGGAGAAGTACTTTGCCTCTTGTCTTCCCGTACGTGGAGCCTCTGAGCGATGTGAGAACAACGCTGGCGGACTTTTTCAACATCCTGCTAACGTACGACCGCCGCCAGAAAGCGTTCCACCACATAGGTGCTGAGTTGGCCGCAAGGCCCGCTGAAGTTGGCGTCACAGCCATGGGTCGCCCAAGGCAGCCGCAGCAAGAACAGGGACCGTCCCGCCTGAGCCAGCCGTACCGCGAGCCGCTCGCTCTGGATCGGCTTGACCAGTTCGTCCCGTTGCCCATGGATGAGCAAGGTGGGAGGCGTGCCGACGCCGACGAAATTCAGCGGCGAGGCGGCAGCATAGGCTTCCGGCCGTTGTTCCGGACTGCCCCCCAAATAGGCCGTGAGCACGCCGCGCGAGTCCAGTACCAAGGGATTGCCCGGATGCTCATAGCTATATCGCAAATCGGCCGGCGCATAAAAAGCGATGGCGCCACGGATCGCCGGATCACCGGCCGTATAGGCCACCAACAGTGCCAGTTGGCCTCCGGCCGAACGGCCCAACAAGACCATTCGTTGCGGATCGAGCCCCAGTTCTGACGCATGGGTTTGCAGATAGGCCACCGCAGCCCGCACATCGTTCCTGGCTGCGGGAAATGGCCACCGTGGGGCAAAGCGATAGCCGACTGCAGCCACGACATAGCCTCGGGAGGCAAGATGACGATTGAGATCGGCCAGTTGGCTTCGATCTCCGCTCTGCCACGACCCCCCGTGAATCACGATAACCGCCGGAGCCGGTAAGGAGAGACTCGCCGACCGGTACAGGTCCAGCCGCAGGGGTTCTCCCTCCGGCGCCGCATAGACTAGGCTGCTTTGCTGTACCGGCTCCTGCGCCACTCCCGACAAGAGGTGCGTGAATTGCAGAGGGCTGCCACCAGCCGGCTCGACGCTAGTGTCGGATGAGGGAGCCGGACCCAGAGGAAACGCCGCCGCCAGGTCCTGTTCAAGCCGCTCAGCCACCAGCAGCGCCCGCAAGAGCGGGGCCAGGAGCAGCAAGGCGCCGACCAGGGCCAACACACGGCCCAACTGGCCGGCTCCTCGCCAGCGGACGCTCGCTTCTCCCGAGCAACGATTGCGGAATGGAAGGAGGGCGCAAGCGAACGCGATGGGAACCAGCCAATAGCCCCATTCGGTGGCGCCGATCGCCACGATCCACAAGAAATGGGTCGGCGCCTCTATGACCGTCAGCAAACCAACCACGACGGCAAGAGCCCCGACAAGGAGGCGAATGGCGGCACCCACGGAACCAGCAGCACAGAAAGGGTTGACCATCACACCTCGATGGTTATGAGATGAAGGAGTCCTGTGGGCATCCTCTGGCCCCGAAGAGAATGGTATAATAACCCATAAGTCCCGATGAGGATTAAGACCATGTTTGTCAGCCTGACTCGGATGTTCATTGCGGCAGCCGTCGGTTTGCTGGGAATGGGAGTATGGCCCGGTTCCGCCGCGCTGCCCCCGCTCCAGATCACCATTGAAAGCAGCTCACCTTATTATTTGCCGGCCTCCGCAACGGTTTCAGCCGGCGCCCCCATTCAATGGGACAACCCCACCGCCTCCCACCATACTGTTACGCATGACGGATGCGAATCGGATGGGCCTTGCGCCTTCGACTCAGGCTCCGTGGCCCCCAATGGGAGCTTTGCCCTGCCTGGCCTCCCGCCAGGCCGCTACCCCTATCACTGCACCCTGCATCCTATCATGCGCGGCATTCTCACCGTCGTAGACCCGGCGCCGCTCCCGTCTACCACCTGACCCCCCTCAACAGGGCCGTCACGCTGCTTGCCTCGCCCCATGGCTTGGTGTACCCTGCTGCCCTTGCTCATTGCGTCATCATCGATCACGAGAGCATAGGACGACCATGGAGTCCAAATCCGTCATACGGGAACCGCTCCCCCTCACCGGCGACCAGCTGACCCAGCGGGCATGGAGAATGCCGGACATGGTGGTGTACCAACACACGCCGGAGGAATGGTGGCTCACGCCGTTGGACGACCACCTTCCCCTGGTACGGCTGAACCGGATGGGGATCGAGCTCCTGACCTCCATGGACGGCAAGGCATCGGTCGGCTGGCTCCTGGATAAGTTCGGCAAATGGGTCTGCGGACCGGATGGAGAAACCGGCCGCTGGCATCTGGAACGGTGGGCCCTGCCCCGCTACGCCCTCTGTTACTACGGCACCGAACCCCCGACCGGACAGCACCGGAGCAACGCCAAGTGGGACCTGCTCCTGCAACAGATTCGCGAAGGCTGGTCCGGCTCCCGCGAATTCGAGGGGGAAGACCATCTCCACGCGTTTCACCTGCGCGACATCGCCACCCAGGAAGGGCACTTCGACCAGATCGAGACGACCGTGTCCCACCTGTTCCGTGAGCCCAGCGAGGCGCTCCAAGGCCTGACCTATGGACGGCTCCTGGCCAAACACCTGCGCCGTCTCGGCTGGTGGTCGCCCAAACCGAAGCTGGTCGTGGAAGTTGGCGGGGGTCTCGGGTATGTCTCCCGTGAAATCGCGGCCGAGCTGTCGCCGGTCGAAAAACAGGGCGTTCTCTATACGTTTCTGGATATCACCCGCCCCTTCCTCCCCTCCCAACTGAAGCTGGCCGGCGAAGCCGGGTGGCGGTGCGGCGGCACCCAGGCCAATGCCGAATGGCTCCCCTTTCGCAACAACAGCGTGGACCTGGTCATCGACAACGAAAACCTCGCCGACATGACCCCGGTGCAGCTCGCCAAGCGGGAGATCGAAACAGGCAGGGGGGACACGCCCTTGCATCAGGAGGCTCTGGACTGGATCAGGCGCATCCGCTTGCCGCTCGAGCCGGACCTCCCCGATGAAGTGATGTTCAACCTCGGCCCGATCCGGTTTCTCGCGGAACTCTGGCGGGTCTTGAAGCCGGGCGGACGGGCGATCCTGATCGAATTCGGCATCGAACAGGGCTGGCCGGCCCCGGTCAAGCTGCCTGGCCATACGGAATATGAGGTGCAGTACCAGCACCTCCGCCATGCGGCCAAATGGCTGGGGTTCCAGGAACAGTACTTTGCCCTGCCCCAGTTCTTCGTCATCCGGCCTGATACCCGCCTGCTCTGCACCGGCGCCGCCTACACGATCCAGCGTTTCTGCCAGGCTCAGGGGAAACCCTTTTCCATCCGGGCCTACACCGAAGCCGAGCTGAGCAAGGCCCTCGGAGACATGCTGCCCAAGCTGATGGGCTGTCACTACCACGAGGTGATCAACCCGGCCTGGTTCGGACTCTGGGACTTCAAAGTGCTGTTGGTGGAAAAACCAGGCGCCGCGCCGCGCCCGACGTTCCAAGAGACAAAAGGCTTTCGCTGGTATTCACAACGATAATGGGAGCTGTTAGCTGTCAGCATTCAGCCGTCAGCGAAGGTCAATCCTTCCAACACTGAAAGCTGATCACTGAAGGCTGTCAGCTATTCTTCAGGCGGGCCGCCAGGTCCAACAGGACCCCCTCGCGCAGCCCCAGGTCACTGACCAGGCAAGTCCGGAAGCCCAGGGTTTCCATAACCCCGCGCAGAATGATCGTCCCGGCCACGATCACATCTTCGCGCCCCAGTTCCAGCCCCAACAGCCCTTCGCGCTGCGCCTTCGTGCGGCTCAGGATATCCGCCTCAAGTCCCTTGATCGTCTCCAGCTCCAGCCGGTAGTTGTGGATCCGCGACCCCACGTAGGCCGGCAGTTTCTGGGCCATGGCCGCGAGCGTCGTGATCGTGCCGGCCGTGCCGACAAAGGTCGCACCGGCCAGGTCGCCGAGCGTGAGGCGAGCGTCTTGTGCGGTCTGTTGGACAAGGTCTCTGGCTGCCTGCAACTCGCCGACCGTCGGCGGATCGTGAAGCAGGAGCCGCTCGGTGAGCCGCACCACGCCGATTTCCTTGGAACAGACGATCGGGGTTCTGCCGGGCTGATCCAGGATGAATTCCGTACTGCCGCCGCCGATATCCAGCCCGAGCATCTTCGCGACTCCGGCGGGGAGACCGGACCGGATGCCGAGCAGGGTCCGGCGGGCTTCCTCTTCTCCGCTGATGATCTCGACCGTGAAACCGGTTTCGCGCCGCACCAGGTCGAGAAATGCATCCCGATTGCTCGCCTCTCGGACCGCGCTGGTCGCCACCACGGCCACCGCCTCGGCCCGGTGCGTCGTCACCTGACCCTTCCACTCGCGCAAGACCTCGATCACGCGCTGCGCGGCGGCCGGACTCAGCTTGCGGCTGTGATCCAACCCCTCGCCCAGCCTCAGGACCCGCCGCTCGGAATGCAACTCGACGAGCGGCCGGTTGGCCTGCCACCTGGCAATCAAGAGCCGACAGGTCAGGGTTCCAATATCAATCCCGGCCAGGATCATGACGGAGCCTTCTGCGGAATGAATGAGCGGCGGGAGGCGGTTGAAGAGAGTCAGGACGAGGCTTTGGCATCTTCCATTTCGGCCAGCAACTTGGCCCGCTGGAGTTTCAGCTCCTGAGCCTGGTCCGCGCCACGCACGATTTCGAAATCGGAGAGGATCTGTTCCGTCGTCACGTTCCGTTCCTGCAGCTCCACGGCGCGCTCGCCGATGTCGCGGGACAGGTCGCCGAACCGGCCGTCCAACTTGCGCAACTCCCGACGCAACTGCAACAACTCCGTTTCCACCATCGCACGGTTGGCCGCCTGCGCCGCCCCATAGCGCAGGCTCGCCCAGCCGACCCTCAAATCCTGTTTGACTCGTTGCAGCAACCCCATAGTCCCCTCCCCACCCGGGTCAGCTGACGGACCCGAGATCCAGCTTGTCCTTCCAGCGCCGCAGCATCACGGTCCGCAACGCTTGGTGGCGCGGCTCGGACAAATGCGGGTCCGACGCCAGCAACGCAAACGCTTCCTGCCTTGCCGATTCGAGTAAGACCCCGTCCCGGATGAGATTGGCCACCCGTAATTCAGGCAACCCCCACTGGCGCACACCGAAAAATTCCCCCGGCCCCCGGATGCGGAGGTCTTCTTCCGCAATGACAAAGCCATCGGTCGAGTTGACCAAGGCCTCCAGGCGTTGGCGCGAAGGGCTGGCTCCGGCTCCCCTTGGGGACCCGGATCGAGCCGCTGGCTGCCAACTCTGCTCCTCACGGTTCCCGGCGGCTCCCCGCCCCGAAGCCAGGAGCAGACAGTAGGACTGGATCGCGCTCCGCCCCACCCGGCCCCGCAGCTGATGCAGTTGCGCCAGCCCAAACCGCTCGGCATGTTCCACGAGTATCACAGTCGCGTTCGGCACGTCCACCCCGACTTCCACGACGGTGGTCGCCACAAGAATCTGAATCGTGCCGGCCTTAAACGCCGCCATCGTCCGTTCTTTCTCGTCGGCCTTCAAGCGCCCATGCAGGAGCCCCACGCGGGCGTCGCGGAACTCCTTGGCCTGAAGTTGCTCGGCCGCCTGGATCGCCGCCTGCAGATCGACCTTTTCCGACTCCTCCACCAGAGGATAGACGATATAGCCTTGCCGGCCGGCCCGCACTTCATCGTGCACCAACTGATAGGCCCGGCGACGCTGGGATTCGTTGAACAGCCAGGTCCGGACCGGGCGACGCCCCGGCGGCAACGCGTCGATCACCGAGATATCCAAATCCCCATAGACGGTCATAGCCAAGGTCCTGGGGATCGGCGTGGCCGTCATGACCAGCACGTCCGGGTGATAGCCCTTCTCCAGCAAGGTCTTCCGTTGAAGCACCCCGAACTTGTGCTGCTCGTCGATCACCGTCAGCCCCAGCCGCGCGAATTGGACGCCCTTCTGGATCAGCGCATGGGTGCCGATCACGACATGGGCCGCGCCGCTTTCGATCTGCGCGAGCGTCGCCGCTTTCGCCTTGGCCGCCCCCCCACTCTTGAGCAGCACCACCGTCAGCCCCAGCGAATCCAGGAGCGGACGCAAGTTGAGGTAATGTTGCTCCGCCAGGATTTCGGTCGGCACCATAAGGGCCGCCTGGTAGCCGGACCCGCAGGCAATGACCATCGCGATCAGCCCGACGATCGTCTTGCCGCAGCCCACATCGCCCTGGATCAGCCGATTCATCGGCCGCAACGATGCCATGTCCCGCTGGATTTCGCCCAACACCCGCTCCTGAGCCGCCGTGAGCTGAAACGGCAAGAGGGTCCGAAGCTTGGCCGCCAGTTGCGTGCCGGTATCGAACCGGATGCCTTTCACCTCTTCCTTGACGGTCCGTTGGCGCATGGCCAAAGCCAGCTCCAGCACGAAAAATTCCTCGAACGCCAGCCGCCGGTGCGCCGGAGTCGTCCCGCGATCGAGCGCTTCCATCGAACCCTGGCCGGCCTGGCGGCCCGGCACGGGAGGGAAATGGAGATCGGGAATCGCGCGGTGGATCGACGGGAGGCGCAGCTTGGCCAGCAATGAGGCCGGCACGATGTCTTCCATGCCTGGCGCATACTGATCCAGCAAGCCCTTGACGATCGTTCGGAACTGGCGGGACGTGAGCCCCTTCGTCTCATGGTAGATCGGCACGATCCGGCCGACGTGCAACGGCGTATCCTGTTCCTCCCCCAAGACCTCGTATTGAGGAGACTCCAGGCCGAGATCGGTCCAGCCTTTGCGGCCGGCCGACACTATGCCGCTCAGCATCACGCGGGCCCCCGGCTTTAACTGCGTTTCCAGATAGGGCTGATTGAAGAAGACCGCATGTACCGAGCCGGTTGCGTCCTCCACCGTCACCTCCAGAATGGAGAGACGACGCCTGGCCGCGCGCTTCAGCTCGCTGCTGTGCACGATCCCGCAGACGGTCGCCAGCTTGCCCGGCGCCAGTTGCCCGATGGAAGTCACGACCGACCGGTCCTCGTAGCGCCAGGGCAGGAACCAAAGGGCATCTTCAACCGTCCTGATCCCCAGCCGCTCCAGCAACGGCGTCCGCTTGGGCCCGACACCCCGAGCAAACTGGATCGGAAGATTCCACAGGTCGGAAGCAACGGGGCCGGAACTCGGGATGTGAGGATGGGTCTGCCCCTGCCCTGCGCCTCGCGCTTCTTCCTTCGCGTCTATGTCCATCGAGCGCAGCCGGCTCAGGATCGCCTGCGCGCTTGCCAGCCGGCGCTTGCGCTCGGCCTGATCGGGAATCTGGTCGTAATCGGCGAAGAGTTGGCGGATCGTCAGCAAATCGGTTTCGACGGCGGCCGAGTAGACATCGTCAGCCAAGGCCTCCACAACCTGGCGCGACACGAACGGGCCGAGGCCTTTCACCGTCGAGAGATACGCGTAGGCATCGCGGCTGGCGAAGTCAATGGGACGGGCCAGGCGCTGCACAATGTGCTGCAGTCGCTCCATGCAGACAGACGGCACCAAGGTAGGCTTGTCAGACAAGACGCCCGTATGGTAGCATACGCCCCGTGTACAGACAATTTTGACCGTCTCGTGAGGGAAGGAGTTCGAACCGTGGCTTTTTCATGCGACCTCTGCGGCAAGAAGCATCAATCCGGCCATAACGTGAGCCATGCCAACAACAAAACCAAGCGCATCTTCGCGCCCAATCTCCAGCGGGTCAAGGCGGTGGTGGAGGGCGCGACCAAGCATATCCGCGTCTGCACCCGCTGCCTGCGCACCGGATTGGTCAAGAAAGCGGTCTAGCACCCTCGTCACACAGCACATTCCGCTTCGACGGTTTCATCGCCAGACCGACCGCATCCTCCCGCGTATTCCCGTTCCCCATCCGGTATTCGCCCAAGTCCATACGCATCCTCAAGGCTAACAGCAAGAACGGGAGCACGTGCGGTGCGCAGACGTGGCGACGCCAGGGCAACAGAGAGCTGTCATCAATCCCCCACGGGGAACTGGGGCAAGCAGGCAGGTTAGTTCGGTTCGAGGAGACGCACGCCTTTCTTGAGCATGTCCGGACTGCCCAGGAGTTGAGGACTCTGTTCATTGTGAAATTCTCGTCGGGCCACCCGTTCGACCTGCGGCTTCAAATACTCGAACAACTCCCTGAGATCGATGCTCCGATCCTTGTCGCGACCTCCCTCTCCCTGCAGGCCTTTCAAGAAGAAATAGGTCAGCAAGCCGTGGCCCTTCTGATCGTAGGTTGACGAGACTTGCTCGCCGGAACTGGCGGCCAGCACCACGGTCTTGCCCTTGGCCAGCAGCGGATTTTCCACGGACAGTACCATGGGCCTCATCCCCTTGGCGATCACGGAACGGCCGCCAGCGCCGGAGAAACAGGAGTCGAGCATGACCACGACTTCCTTCGCCGGCAGATCAGCCAGCTTGGCGTAGAGCCGATCCAGCGAGTAGCTAGTCTGGTCCACGAAGGTCGGGTCACCGTCGTAGGGTACAAGAAATGCCTTGCCGGTTTTCGGGTTGGGTGCCCCGTGCCCCGAATAGTAGATGAAGACCGAGTCGTCTTTCTCCACGTGATCGGGCAACCACCCTTCGAGATACTTCTCTATCCCCGTCTTGGTCGCCCGTTCGTTGAGCAACACCACGACGTTCTCCTCCTGGTAGCCCAACGTCTTGGTGAGATATTGCCCCATGACCTCGGCGTCATGTGCGGCAAAGTCCGCCTTGGGCAGCTTCTGCTGATACTGCTCGATGCCGACGAGGATCGCATAGGCATGGGTCCTGGCCTTGACGTCCGACGCGGGCACACGATCCACATCGCTCGCGGGCACAACCGCCGCCGCGGGCGGGGCTGCCGTCAGCGGCGCGGAAGACGACGGCACGCCCAGCTTGGCCAATTCCTTCTCCTCGGCATATTCAAGCAATCGCGCGACTTTGGTGTTCCCCGTATGCTTGGCATATTGGAGCGAGGTGCACATGTTGATGTCGAATCCGCCGGAATCGCAGACCTGGACCTGCGCGTTGTTCGTTTCCGCTCCCCGCTCCAGCAGGAATTGGACCATCTGCACATCGCCTCTGCCCACGGCCGCATCGAGGGGCGTCATGTTCCAATTGGTCTTGGCATTCACGTCGGCGCCACGCTCCAACAGGAATTTGGCCACCGGCTGATTGCCCGACCAGACCGCGCAGAACAAGGCAGTCTCTCCGGCATTCATGCCACAGGCGTCCTTCTCGTTGACGTCTTGCCCCTGCTCCAGCAATGCGCTCATCGCTTTCAGATCGCCTCGTCCCGCCGCATCGCCCAAGGGGGTGGCGCAACCGGCGAGCAGAAGGAGCAACAGTCCCGTAAGGAGTCGAACCGGCGCAGTCATAATCGACCTCCGCTTGGCTGGCGGCAATCCCAGCGCAATACAATGGACATGAAAGAAAGATGGAAGGACGTCAGCCAAGAAACACGTGACGTGCTTCTTTATAGGCATCAATGACGCTAAGGCAATAATAAACCGATGGGTCATGCAAGCGAGGTATGGAGCGGGAGACGGGATTTGAACCCGCGACAACTAGCTTGGGAAGCTAGGACTCTACCACTGAGCTACTCCCGCCCTCAGGATATGTGCGATGAGAGAACGACCGAATCCTACGCTGCGGCTTCGAGCAAGTCAAGGGCGACTGAACGCTTAAATCAGGAAGCTTTGTATTCAACGGTCGCAAATTTTCGCTTGCCGATTCGAAGCCGGTATTGCCGGCCGGCGACCAAAGGGGTGGTTGCGTTCGGGTCGGTCTGCTTCTGCTCATCCATCTCCACCCCGCCCTGGACGATCAGCCGCCTGGCTTCGCTCTTGCTGGGCACCAGCTTGGTTCTGGCCACCAGATCCACCAGCCCAATCGCCGGCGCAGCCGGATCGGCCACATCGGCAGCGGTCAACATCACCCTTGCATCCGGCTCATCCGGAAATTCCTTCTCGCTGAAGCGGTGGGCAAATTCCTGCCTGGCGCCTGCCGCCGCGTCGGCCCCGTAGTACCGGGTGACGATCAGTTCCGCCAGCTTCTGCTTGGCCTGCATCGGATGGGCCGATTTGACCTGCTCCAAATTCTCCGTTGTCAGCAACTCATAGTACCGGAGCATCAGTTGATCGCTGATGGACATGAGTTTGCCGAACATGTCGTTGGGGACGTCCCTGATAGCGATGTAATTCCCAAAGCTCTTGCTCATCTTGCGGACCCCGTCGGTCCCTTCCAGCAAGGGCATCGTCAGCACGACTTGCGCCTCCTGCTTGTAGTCCCGCTGCAAATCGCGCCCGACCAGGAGATTGAACTTCTGGTCCGTCCCGCCCAGCTCCACGTCGGCCTTGAGCTCCACCGAGTCGTAGCCCTGGATCAAGGGATAGAGAAACTCATGGATACTGATCGGTTTCTGCTCGTGATAACGTTTGTGAAAGTCCTCCCGTTCCAGCATCCGCGCCACGTTGTAATGGGCGCTGAGCTGGATCAACTGGTCGGCCGTCATCCGGCTCATCCAGTGGCTGTTGAAGACGATCTCCGTCTTCGCCGGATCGAGGATCTTGAAGATTTGCTCCTGATAAGTCCTCGCGTTCTCTTGGACCTTCTCCTTGGTCAATGCCACGCGCGTCTCGGACACGCCGGTCGGGTCCCCGATCATGCCGGTGAAATCGCCGATCAGGAAGAGCACATGGTGTCCCAGGTCCTGAAAGTGCTTGAGCTTGTGGATCAGGACCGTATGGCCCAGGTGCAGGTCAGGCGCGGTCGGATCGAACCCGGCCTTCACGCGCAGGGGCCGCTTCTCTTTGAGCGAGCGGGTGAGCTTGGATTCCAGCTCGTTCTGCTGAATGACCTCCACGGCCCCGCGGAGAATCAAATCGAGTTGCCTGGTCAGTTCGCTCATCGTTCCGCCTGATCTTTGGCCCGTGGGGCCGCTTCCTGTCGGGGTTTGGGCGCAGGCGTCGCGCCGGCAACCGGCGCACTGAATGAACCGACCGTCACCAACGGCCTGATCTGCCGCAGTTTCTTCTCCCCGATGCCTTTGACGTGATTCAATTCGTCCACCCTCTTGAACGGTCCCCGCTCACGCCGCCATTGCACGATACGCTGGGCCAGCACCGGACCGATGCCCGGCAACTGTTCCAGTTCGCCGGCGGTCGCCCTGTTCAAATCCAATTTCTGAGACGCGTCGGTCGTTCCGCCGGCCTTGGGCCCACTCGCTCCCGGTTGAATCGTGTTCCTACCTATTGCGCTGTCCCGGACAGACTCCGCTCGGGGCATCGGAGCGGGAGTTGGCCCCTCCCCCTCCTCCGGCCCCGACTCATCCGGCATCGGCCAGCCGATCCAGAACACCAGAGCGACCGCCGCAGCCAGCATGGCCAGCTTGATCAGCAGCGACTGCACCATAGTCCATAAAGTCAGAAAGTCAAAAAGTTGCAGGCCTCAAGACGTGACGACTTGCTGACTTTCAGACTTTACGACATTCTTTTTCTCGCCTGATGGATCGCCATTCCCGCGACGTCTTCCGCCGCTTCCATCAGACCCTCGGCCAGGGTCGGATGGGCGTGAATCATGTCGGCCATCGTGGACACGGTCGCTCCCGCTTGCATGGCCAGGGCCGCTTCATGGACGAGGTCGGCCGCATGGGCTCCGACGATGTGGGTTCCCAGCACTTTTCCCGTCTTCCCATCGGCGATGACTTTGAACAGGCCCGTGGCATCCCCCGTCGCTTGCGCCTTACCCAATCCCAGATACCGGAACCGCCCCACTTTCACGTCCTGTTCCGGATTCCCTCCCCGTTGGGCGCACCGTTCTTTGGCTTGCTGCTCGGTCAGTCCCACCCGGCCGATTTCCGGCAGGGTGAAGATGCCCGCCGGCACCACATCATAGGAGATCGCCTCCGGATGGCCCATGATATTGGCCGCCGCCACTTTCCCCTGCGCGGAAGCCACATGGGCCAGCATGGCCTTCCCGACCACGTCTCCGATTGCATAAACACCCTTGACGGTGGTCTCCATCCGGTCGTCGACCAGGATCTCGCCCCTCCGACCGAGCTGGACACCGACGGTTTCGAGGCCGATGCCCTTCGTGTTGAAGCCGCGCCCCACCGAGACGAGCAGCTTGTCCCCCGTCAGCCTGGTCCCGTCCTTGAGCAGGGCCGTCACGGCATCGGCTTCCCGCTCGACGCGTTCGACCGTCGTCCCGGTGCGCACCTCCACCCCTCGCTTTTTGAGCTCCCGCTCCATGAAGGAGGCAATCTCTTCATCTTCGAGCGGCAGGAGACGGGCCATCAACTCGACGACCGTCACCTTGGTTCCCAGACCGCTATAGAGCGCCGCGAACTCGCAGCCTTCGACGCCGCCGCCGACGATCAGGAGGCTGGCCGGAACCGCCGTTTGGTCCAGGGCCTCCTTGCTGGTGATGATCTGCCGCCCGTCGACGGGGAACAGCGGCAGGTTCGGCCAGGAGGAGCCGGTGGCCACGATCACCGCATCCGCCTGCACTCTGATCTCGGTCCCGTCCGGCTTTCTCACCAACAGCGTTCGCGCATCCAGCAGCTCGCCGGTCCCGGCTATGTGTTCGACGCCCCAGGCTTTGAACAGAGTGGCGATGCCCTTGACCAGCCCTTCCACGACCTTGTTTTTTCTCGCCACCATGCGGGCGAGGTCGTAGGTCACGCCCCCGCCCAGCCGCAGGCCAACGTCCGCCGCCTTCTTGGCCCTGTCCCCCAACTCTACGACGGCGAGCAGCGCTTTGCTGGGAATACAGCCCCAGTTCAGACATACGCCTCCCAAGGCCTGGTTCTCCACGACCGTCACCCGCGCCCCGAGCTGGGCGGCTCGGATCGCCGCCACGTACCCGCCGGGCCCCGCGCCCAGGATCGCGATGTGTGTCCGGTCCGTCATGCTGTCAGTCGGTGCTACTTTTTCTGAGAGGCGAGGAAGGTCTCGTACTGTGCGGCGGTCATGAGCTTATCCACTTGCGCGGGATCGGACAGCTCGATCACCGTCATCCACCCCTTGCCGTAGGGATCGGCGTTGACCGCTTCGGGATGGTCTTTGAGGTCGCCGTTGATCTTGGCGATGGTGCCGCTCACAGGGGTGTAGATGCTGGAGGTCGTCTTGGTGGATTCCACTTCGCCGATCTGCTGCCCCGCCGTGACCGCAGTCCCCGGCTTCGGCAGGTCGATGAAGACGATATCACCCAGCGCATCCTGGGCGAAATTGCTGATGCCCAGGGTGGCCTGCTTGCCTTGCACCCGGATCCATTCATGTTCCTCGTGGTACCGCAGATCGTTGGGTTCCATGCTCTCCTCTCGTGTCGTAGGGCGCGGCCGGCGGCGCGCAGTTCGTCTCGCAAAACGGTTTGGGGATCGTAGTGCAGGAGGTAGGGTTTGTCAAGGAACGGAGCCGGCCGGCATCACGTACCAGAGACCGATGCCCGGCGGAAGCCCGGCCTGTGCGATCGCCGCGGGCAGCCGCTCGTCCAACTTCATGGGATCGCCGCCCTGCAGCCGAGTCTCCATCCAGATCGGACGCCGTTCCCCGAGCAACGCAACCGCCTTCGTCACGACTCCGGCCTGGCCCTTCCCCTGCCCCATGGAGGGTGACGGCCTCGGCATGATCACATAAAAATCCCATGCGCTCTGATTGGCTTCCAGGACATCTTCCCGGTAACGGACCAGGGCGGCCACCGGCTCCGTGACCGTTTCCTCATGCACTTCCAGTCCGACCTGCATCGTGGCGGACCGTTTGCGCACCGCTTGCGCCAGCCGGTCCAGCACTTTCACCGACTGACGGGACTCCCAGCCCAGCCAGCGCCAGACTTCAGGCGCATAACCCCGCTGATCGCCCCTCAAGGATTCGGGATCGAGCCTGACTCCAAAGTCCCGTTCGACCGCTTCCCGCGCAAACCGGCTGAGCCGCTCGCCTGGGTCGGCGCCGGGCGGCGCGCGAAACAGGACCCCGTCCGCGCCGGAACCGGCCAGATCCGTTACTAATCCGACGAGGTACTCCTGAAACGCCGGATGGAAGAGGTCCAAAAATAGGGATGGCCTGAATTGGCCGCCGGCGGCATCGTAAGCCTGGGCTTGCCACCCGAGCGCCGGGTCCACCCAGGCCATCCGCCAGGGATTGACCGTGACATAGACCGCCATCCCTTGCCGATGGGCCAAGGGGACCAGCTGCCCGATCGTATCCTGGACGGTAAAGGCCCAGTCCGTTCGGAAATACACTCCGGCCGGCGCTGTCGGAGCACCTCCGGACTTTTGACTCCGGGCCTCCTCTGTGCCCGCCTCCAACACCAACGTGGTGACCCCTGCCTTGGCCAATGAACGTAGCCATCCATCCAACAAGGACGGCTGCGGGAGGCGTTGCGTGGGCAGCCCGAGAGCCGTCTGCTTCCCGGCAAGACGCGGCGGGCCTTCGGCAGGCCGTTCCAACGAAGCGATACGGCTGCGCGCCGCAGCAACCAGTTCACTGTCCCCGCCGGCCTGCACGACGCTTCGATACTGAGCCAGGGCCGCGTCGAGATCGCCGGCCTGTTCGTAGGAACGGCCCAGCCACCAATGGGCTTCCCAGGCCAACGGCGAGCGTGGGTATGTCCGCAACCACCGCTCCAGGAGTTGCACCGCCGCCTGGCTCCGGCCTTGACGGTGGAGCTCCTGCGCATCCCGGAGGAGCCGACGCTGGATCTCAAGGCTCGGTTCGGAAGGAGCCGGCGCGCCTGGCGGGGCGGAGACCCGAGGGCCGGCGCAGCCGGCCCAGACCAGGACACAAGCCAGCCCCAGCAGGGCCAGCCACCCGGCAATAGGAGCCTTGTTCCAATGACAGGCAGGCCGCTTCATGCTTCCGCAGGAAGGAACGAGCGCAGGCCGGATGGAGGAAGCAAGAGGCATCTCTCGCTTCCCGTTGCGTCGACGTGGCGCGATTTACCGGGCAACCAAGTCCATTTCAGGAAAGAAGTAGCCGATCTCGAATCGAGCGGTGTCCGCGGAATCGGACCCGTGGACCGCGTTGAATTCAATGTTGGTCCCATGCACGGCCCGGAGAGTCCCGGGATCGGCCTTGGCCGGGTCCGTCGCGCCCATCAGCTCGCGATGCCGCTTGATGGCGTTGTCTCCGGCCAGCACCACGACCACGACGGGACCGGAGGACATGAAGGCCGTCAGGCTGTTGAAAAACGGCCGCTGCTTGTGCACCGCGTAGAACCCTTCGGCAGCCGTCTTCGTGAGCTGCATCATCCGGATGGCCACCGGGTGCAGATTCGCCGCTTCATACCGCTTGATGATGTCCCCGATGACCTGCTTCTTGACCGCATCGGGCTTGATGATCGCCAACGTCCGTTCGCTCATCGTCCGTCACTTTCTCCATAATAAGGTGAAAAGATGCGCCGCGCTGCATCCGACCGCGCGGCATTCTAGTCGAAGCGCAGGCCGGTTGCAACCTCCGCTACGTGCGGAACCGCTCGGCCAGCTCTCCCGGCTTGAACACGCCTCGTTCCGTAATGATCGCGGTGATGTAGGCGGCCGGCGTCACGTCAAAAGCCGGATTCAGCACCGGAACGCCGACCGGCGCTACGACCGTCTTGCCGCAAATCGACGTGACCTCCCCCGGCTGTCGCTGCTCGATGGGAATCTGTTCGCCCGACGGCGTCTTCAGATCGATGGTCGAATAGGGAGCGGCGACATAAAAGGGAATGCCGTGCGCCTTGGCCAGCACCGCCACCGAGTAGGTCCCAATCTTATTGGCCACGTCTCCGTTGGCCGCGATCCGATCCGCCCCCACGACACAGAGGTGCACCAGTCCCTGCCGCATCAACGCCCCGGCCATGTTGTCCGTGATCAACGTGACCGGAATGCCGTCCTGCATCAACTCCCAGGCCGTCAATCTGGCTCCTTGCAGCACGGGTCTCGTCTCATCGGCCAGCACCTTGATCTTTTTGCCCTGCTCCCAGGCAGCCCGGACCACCCCCAAGGCCGTTCCATAGCCGGCCGTCGCCAAAGCCCCGGCATTGCAGTGGGTCAGAATCGTCTGCCCATCTTTGACGAGCGCCGCTCCATGACATCCCATGGTCTTGTTCATGGCGATGTCTTCATCCAGAATGCGCTGCGATTCGTCCACCAGCCGCCGCTTGATGGCCTCCACCGGCAACTGTCGGCTCTCGGCCAGGACCCGCTTCATCCGTTCGATGGCCCAGAACAAATTCACCGCCGTCGGGCGCGTCGCGGCCAGCACGTCACAAATCTCATGCACCTCTTTAGAGAACACATCGAAGTTACTAGACTTCAATGAGTTCGCTCCCAATGCCACACCCATCGCCGCCGTTACGCCGATGGCCGGCGCCCCCCGCACCCGCAGCTCACGGATCGCCCGGGCCACCGTCTGGTAGTCGCGACAATCCAGAAAGACCACTTTCTCCGGGAGCTGAGACTGATCCAGGAGCCGGACCGCTCCCTCTTTCCACTCCACTGTCGGTACCATACGGCTATTCTCCTCGTCAGTTGTTCAACTACGGTTCGTTCTCGTGCCGAGCGTAATGCTCCAGGATGGTAATCATGATCATGATCAAGGCGGCCTGGGCCAGCAGGAGGATCGCCTCCGTCGTGCCCACTTTGCGCAACACGATGGCGGCCAGTCCCAAGATTATTACTAACGCGAAGATCAGCTCGACGCTGGCCCGCCGGCTGCCCAGCATCCGTGCAAACCGATGGTGCAAGTGATCCGTGCCCACATAATCGATCCATTGCTTCACCGACGCAACCTTGCCGGTCCGGACCCGCTCCACGGTGATATGGATCATGTCATAGATCAGCACCCCGAAGATCAGCAAAGGATTGCTGAACGACACGATCGGATTGTTGTCGGCCCATTCGCCCTTGACGGCCAGACAGGCGAGGGTAAAGCCAAGGAAAGTCGACCCGCCGTCGCCCAAAAAGATCAGGGCAGGCCCCCTATCGAGCCTGAAATTGAAAAAAAAGAACCCCAGGCAGGAACCGATGATCGCCACGGCCAGCCAGGCCAATCCCGGCTGGTTCGTCTCATAGGCCACGACCCCCATAAAGAAGGCCATCAGCATGGCCATGCCGGACGCCAGTCCATCCATGCCGTCGAAGAAGTTGAAGGCGTTCGTGATGCCGACGATCCATAAGAACGTGAGCAAGACGTTCATGGTCGTGCCGAAGAGGCCCGGAGAAAACAACGTGAGCATCTTGCCGGTCGCAATCACCATCCCGGCGCCCAGCAGCTGGACCCCCAATCGAAACCAGGCCGGAAGCCCTCTGGCATCATCGACAATTCCGACCACAAGGAGCAGTGAACCGGCCAACAGAATGGCCACCATCCAGTCTTCCAGAATCGAATTGAGCAAGATCGCCACGACGAATCCGAGATAGACGGCCAGACCGCCGATGCGCGGGGTCGGCGTCGCGTGAATCTTCCGTTCCGAAGGCTGGTCCACTAACCCCCACTTGACGCCCAAGCGGATCAGGAGCGGCGTAAGCGTAAAGGCCATGACAAACGACAAGAGCAAGATGTAGAGCCACCGGCGCCCCCCCACGATGTAGAATTCGCGTGTGGAGGGAATGAGGAGCAGCACCAGAGCGGCCAGCCCGATCCACAGGGCCCAACCGGGCCACCTCGGCTCGTCGCGCTCGACCGTCGTCATCGGAACTCCTCACACAGGGCTTGGATCACCGAAGCCACTTCGGCATCCGTCAACGAGGGATAGATGGGGAGCGATAAGGCCCGAGCATGGGCTTCGTCGCTGACGGAAAATCCTGACGCTCCCAGGTACTGATGGATCGGCCGAAACACAGGTCGCCGGCACTGGACGCCCCGTCCCTCCAGCCGCTGCATGATCCCGTCCAAGGGCCCAGCCGACTCTGGAATCCGCACCACATATCGATAGTAGACATGCGTGCGCCCGTCCGGGACGGCCGGCAACGTGAGCCCCAAGGTGCCGAGCGCCGCCCCGTACCTGGCGGCAATGACCGCCCGCCGCTGCGCGAGCTCGTGAAACCGGTTGACCTGGACGAGACCAAGCGCAGCCTGAAGATCCGTCATCTTGCGGTTGAAGGAACGAGGGTCCAACCGGTCACCTTCATCGTATGTGCGCAGACTCCGCCCTTTTTCCAGTAATCCGGCGTCGTTCGACAGCACCATACCGCCTTCGCCCGCACACAAGAGCTTGGTAGCGTAAAAGGAACAGATGGTCACGCGTCCCACGCTCCCGACCCGCCTGCCTCGCTCAAGAGCCCCCACCGTTTGCGCGCAATCTTCGATCAAGGGAATTCCGCAGGATTCCAGGGCGGTCAGGTCCGCCGGCAAGCCAAACAAATGCGGCACGATAACCGCCCGCGTGCGGGGCGAGAGGGCCTTCCGGACGGCAGCCGGATCGATGTTGCAGGATCGTCGCTCGATCTCCACGAGCTTTGGAATCGCCCCCACTCGGGTCACGGCCAACCAGGGCGCGACGCAGACGTAGGTCGGGAGAAGAACTTCGTCACCGGGACCGATGCCCAGAGCCAGCAGCGCGACTTCCAGTGCGACCGTGCCGGAACTGACGGCGACGCCGCCGCGGACCCCCAGCAACTCCGCTACGGCCCGCTCGAACGCATCGGTTTGCGGCCCCTGAGCCACCTGCCCCGAGGCGAGCACCGAAGCCACGGCCTGGGCTTCAGCCTCGCCGAGGGTGGGACGCGAATGGGGGATCAGCGAAACACCGTGGGTCATGGCATTAGGGCAAGAACATGCGCAACGGCACGAACCCTTCCGCGTTCCTCACCCGTCCCTGGATGCCGCGAAAATGCGCGGCCGACTTCGTCACTTCAACGATGCTCAGCCCTTCTACGTTAGTTTTATTGACCTGGGACGCATGGGCTTGCAGCGCCTTGATCTTTTCGTCCAGGACCGCCCCGATGTCCACAAAGACCGTCGGGGAGAAATGCTGCGTCGTCGGCCCTTCGTAGAAAAGCACGTTTTTGGTATAGCGTGACGCCGAGACGGTGCTCATCGCCAGATGGCGGTGATCCTGGTGCGTATCATCGGGGAAATGCACGAAAATCACATGGGGAGCGACCTCCTGCACCACCCGTTCGATCTTCTGCACCAACCCTCGATCGTTGGGAATGGCGGTATCAGGATAGCCGCCCCAATAGACCTTGTCGACTCCCAGAATCTTTGCCGCATCGCCTTGCTCGGCCGTGCGGACCCGCGCATCGCCTCCCAACTCGCCTTCGGTCATGACCATCAAGAAGACCCCATGGCCTTGCTTCGAGTACCGCAGGAGAGCTCCCCCGCACCCGGCCTCGATATCGTCGGGATGCGCACCCAGTGCCAAAATACGAATCCGGTTCGAGTCCTCCGAAGCCATCGCCACCTCCATACCAACCTTCGGTTGAACCCGGCACTTCGATCAAGTGTGCCGGGAGAAGTTTTTTACCTCCAGTGAAATATCAACCAACCTTCGGTTGAACCGCCATACCAAGCTTCGCTTGAACCGCTCGCTTCGATCAGATGTGAGCGGATAGTTTTTGCTACCGGTATTCTTTCCGATCATTTGCGGGCGGAGAAGGTTTTTGCCTCGTACGATTCTCTCACACCTCGTATCTCATAAAGCGGACCTCGCTCTGCTGCGTCCGACACTTCACGCCTCACAGGATTGTTGCCGCGCGCGGCGCAGGAGCCGGAGCGCCTCGCCGCCGCAGGCAAAGAGCAGGTCAATGGCGGCCATGCCGGGCATGAATGGTTCATAACATTGAGCATAGACCGGATGGTGAAAGTCCTGCACCTCCAAGCGTATCCCCGAGGCTTCGAACCTCGGCCTATCCATGTATCCGGCCGCGCCAGCCCCGGCCAGATAGCTGGTGCCGCCCACTGTCCGGCAGATATCGATCAGCCGATCCGTCGGCTCATCCCGGAGCGTCATCTCCGACGCCATGCGCAAAGGCGTCGTGATGCCGTAGGCGTCCAGCAGCCACGCGAGCACCGCCACATTGAGATCCGACAAGCGTTCCCAGGGCCGCCGGCAAATCGCGCGCAACCCCTCCAGGAACGGCTCACGGTACGGCGCACGAGCATAGTGCATCTCGATCGTCCGCACGTGCTTGGCGCCCCATGCCTCGCTCGGATTGATGCGGACTTCATTGATCGGCTGCCCGAACCGATGGAGCACGGGCACGGTCACCCACTGGCAGCCCTGCGCCGTCCGGATGCGATTGCGGTTTTGCCATTCGTTCTTCTTGAACTGAACGGTGTCCAGTATCACAAAGACATCGGCCCGATCAATCTTATCCAGATAGCCCAACCAGGGCAGATATTGAGGTTGATGGATCGCGACCCGCATTACAACCCTTGCGACCCCACGGCCTGAGCCGGAGCCGCATCCGGCTGTATCGGCCTGCCCATCTCATCATACTGAGCGGCGGGCACCGGCCCGACGAAAATCGGGTTGCTCAGGATCTCGCTGCCCTTGCCCTGGATCGAAACCCGATAGAAATTCCAGACTCCCGGGGGGGCTCCTGGATCGGGAATCGTTTGCTCGAACGGCGTGATACCCGTCAGGGTCACGGCTACCTGGCCCGAGCGGATCAGCGTCAGCGTAATGGGATGCGCGCCCTGATCCACAGCCGTGACTCTCAGCCGCACCACCACATCCCTGGCCCCGTTGGGGTCCAACGACTCGCCGCTCCCGGCTCCCCTGGCACCGCCCTCGCATTCGACGCGGAACTGATCGAGGCGCAGGCCGGCCCCCTTGAGGTATTGGCCTGCCGAATAGAGCCTCCCGCTGCGGAGCGCCTCCACCAGCCCGGCGGCGCTCCGCTGGCGGACCCAGAAAATTGTCAGAACCTGGTCGAGTTCCCTGGTGTCCCGATTGACGCCGTGGAAGGCAATCTCCCCGACCGTGAACGGCGGAGCCTGGCCCTTGCGCTGCGTCGCATACTGAGCCAGGATTTGGTCCCAATCATTGCCCGGATTGATCACCGTCCGATTGTCCTGATAGATCCCGCCAAACCCTGTGTAACCGCTGGTCATCACCAAGGCATCCGCGTATGGCTCCGTCTTGACCGTCACCTTCCCCAAGGGGCCGTAGTCGAACACATTGAAGTCTCGCGCTTCGGGCATGGACCAGATTGTCACCCCGCCACGCGCCGCCACGGCGTCAATAAACGTTTGATAGGGCTTGTAGCTCAGGTGATCGTCATAGATGCTGTAGACCGGCGAGCCGACCGGCCAGGCATTGAACAAGAGCAACGAGGCGGCGACAGCCAGCATGAAAGAGGCCAGGCGGTGCTTGCGACGCACCCGATAGGTGACCCGCCCATCACGCGAAATCCTGGGGCTCCGACGGAACCAGAGCCGGACCGCCGGCACGAACAGCAGCACCGGCAATAAGGCCACACCGCTGGCCCCATCATAGTGGTAGGAACCGGGGTTGCCGTTCGCCGGCAGGGCAGCATAGTCTTCCGCACGCGCCAAGCCGAACGCCAGGATGTTTTTCTGGGAATTGTGCATCGTCAGGTTCCCCTCGAACAGGGAACCGGTCCAATAGTAGTGGGGCACAGCCTCGACGCCGGGAATCAACAATACCTTGGGGTGGCGAGCCTGCGCCGCCGCCACATCGTTCAGATACCGCTCCACCCCGTTATCGAGGACCGAGTGCAGCGAATAGGTGTACTTGAGCAATCCTCGCAGCGGATAGAGGCCGTACTCATAACGAAGAACGAAGTTGTCGGTCAGGACCACCGCATCCAGCCCCACGGCTTCCGCCTGCTCGGCCACTTGATCCAACGAGAGATCGCCGGTGCTGGCCCGGCTGTGCACGTGAAAGCTGGTCACCAACGGCGTCAATGTCGGCTGGTCCGCCCTGGCCTGGACGACAGCCGCGGCCATCCAGAGGCCAGCCAGCACGATCGGTATCAGCCGCCGACGGTTCATTGCATCCCCTGTTGACCGGCTGCCATGCCGGCCTTGTCGTAGACAGACTCAATGGCGCGCACCATCGACTCGGCACCAAACCGGTCGCCGATGCTCCGACTGGCTGCCGCGCCAAGCTCTCTGGCCCATTCCGGCTTCTGGATCAGCTCCTCCAAGGCGGATGCCAGAGCCCCGGCATCGCCGGCCGGCACAAGCAGTCCGGTACGACGATCCTCCACGATCGCCGGGACGCCGCCGACCTTGCTGGCCACCACGGGAAGACCGGCCGCCATGGCTTCGATCAACGCCCGCCCCATCCCTTCATTCAACGAAGGAAGCACGAACAGGTCCATGCCGGCCAGACATTCCGGCACATCCTGCCGATCCCCCAGCAAGTGCACCGAGCCGTGCACCCCCAACCGATCCGCCAGGGCCAGATAGGCGTCGCGCAAACCGCCGCTCCCCACGATCACCAGGTGCAGGCTCGGATGCGACGGTTTCAGCTTGGCAAAGGCTTCAATCAAAAACCGGTGTCCCTTCACCTCCGTCAACCAGCCGACCGATCCTATCACAATGGCTTCTGGGGAACAGCCAAACCAGGATGGACGTGCACGATGCCCCTCCATGGCGGCGGCCCGAAACCGACCCAGATCGATTCCGCTGGGCACGACGGAAAACTGCTCCGCGCGGCCGACACCGAGGACGAGATGCTCGTCCCGCTCGGCCTCCGTCAAAGCAATCAGCCCGGTCGTGCCTCGCGCCAACACCCGCTCGATCCACAGAAAAAACCGGGACGTCGCGCGGCCGAAATGGCCGTAGAAGACATGGCCGTGGGGCGTGTGCACGACGACCTGCACGCCGGCCAACCAGGCGGCGAGTCTGCCCAGCACGCCGGCTTTGGATGTATGGGTATGGACAATCGCCGGCCGTTCCAGCCGGAACAACGTGGCCAGCCGCCAGAGAGTTACCAGATCCTTGAACGGATTGATCTCGCGCGTCAGCGTCGGCAACAGCATCCATCGTATGCCGGCCTCGGTCAGACGCCGACAATTGGCCTCGGTCGCTTGATCACCGCCTTGCGCGTCCCACCGTCCGGCGCGCCCCGCCACCACGAACGGCTCGAATTTAGTCCGATCGTGCCCAAGCGCCGTCAGCAGCGTGTTCTGCGCCGAGCCCCCCCGATCCAGCCTGGCAATGCAGTGCACGACTTTGACTACGGGACGGCCTGCGTGCCCTCGGACAGGGTCTGGTGAAGCTTCGTGGCAAGGCTCGCCCAATTCAGTTCCTCCTCGCATCTTCTCCGTCCATTTCGCCCAAGCCGCCTGGCATACTCCTGGTCTTGACCGATACGCACCACAGCCTGCGCGATGGCCTGCACGTCCAGCGGGTCAACCAGGAGCCCTGTCACTCCGTCAAGGACCGCGTCCGGCATCCCTCCGGAATTCCCTCCGATGACGGGCTTGCCGCACGCCCCCGCTTCCAGAAACACGATGCCAAAACCTTCGACAAGGTCCAGCCGACCGGGCATTTCCCTGCTTGGCATGATGAACAGATCGCACAGATTGTAGTAGTCGACGAGATCCGCCTCCGCAACCGTGCCGACCATCTTGACGATGCCCGTCAGGCCCAAACGATCAACGAGCTGCCCCAACCGTGCGCGTTCCGGCCCCGCCCCAACAATGACATAAGCAATCCCTGGAATATGTTCGCGCACCAGGGGAAGCGCACGAAGCACGACATCGTGCCCTTTGTGCAAATCCAGTCGCCCGACCGTGAGCAGGACGGTGGTAGCCGGCCCGAGACCCAGCCGGCTCATCAACGCCGGGCTTTTCGGAGCAGGGCGAAAGACGTCCGTATCCACTCCGTTATGCAGCACCCTCATGGGCGCCACCACGCCGGCCTTGGCAAGTTGCTCTCTTGTGTAATGACTCACGGGCAACACCCACGCAGCCTGCCGAAACATATATCCCTTCCAGGCCCTGCATAGACTCTTGACGGCTCGCCGCACGGTCACATAATCATCAAATATCTCTGATCCATGCGCGGCAACGGCATATTTGATTCCACGCAGGTTGTGGCTCGCATGCGCCAGCAAGCCACAGGGGAACCACACGGCACTGACAATCCAATCGATGGGTTCGGTGCGGTGGATGCGCAGGATCGCTCTCAGAAAAAGAGCTTCCCGCAAAAGCGGAATATTGGGAACCCGGACCGTCATGAACGTCTGGCCCTTATCAAATTCCTTCCATCCAGGCGTCCGCACCGTAAGCACCTTCACCTGATCGTGCGTCGCCAGAGCCTTGGCTATCTGATAGGTATACTGGGCGATGCCCCCGATCACAGGAGGGTAGTCTGTCGAACACACTATGACGTGCATGACCCTGCCTTGCGTCCTTTCGCCCAGACCCACGAATCGCCGACGAGAGTGGTTTCAATCTCCGCCAGTCCCGCCCGCCGAAACCAACCCAACATTTCTTCCTCGCTGTACGAATGGCTGACCGGAGCCGCAAGCCGGTCGAACCAATCCGTATAGCTGGCATAAAAATCATAGCCGGCATACTCCTTGATCCGCAGGGGCGCGTATTGTTCAACCACCGCGAGGCGCCGGAACAAGCGATAGGCATTCACAAAGACCCCATAATCCAGGACCGTGGCAAACCAGGCCACGCCTTTGGCGAGCCAGAGCGGCAGGCGGGTCGTCACCCTGCGCGCATGCTCAAGAAGCTCCTTGCGTGTGGTTCGTTGGTACACCCATATGAAGATCACCGCACCAGGCTTGAGCAGCGGCATCAGCCCACGGAACCCCTCTTCCGGATCCGGCAAATGATGGAGCACGCCCAGACTGTAGATGAAATCGAACGAAGCCTGACGGAACGGCGCACGACGGATATCCGCCTGTACGAACTGGGTCGTCCTCTCCTCCGGATCACGACGGACCGCCACGTCAACGGCCTGGCTCAGATCCATTCCGATAATCTGGGCGCCTAAGGTCGCCGCCTGCTGAGCATGACGTCCTGCCCCACAACCCACATCCAACCCCAGCTTGCCGGCGAAAAACCCCTCCCCCAACGGCTTGATGAACAAGCTGAAATTATCCACGGCATACCGGTTGAATTCCGTCCACTCATAGCCGAAACTCGCCTGCGTGTGAAGCACCGTCCGCGCCGCCACGTCCTTGCTCGACCGGTTGACCGATGCCTGGCATGACCCTCCGGTGGCCGGCTGGTTCTGGACCGAGCCGAGCGCCTGTGCCCGCAAGTCGCCGATAAGCAGCCGCGGCACGGAGCCGATAATAGGAAACGTCTCGCCGCACGGACACTCGAGCCGCCCATTTCTGATCGAGTCGTTCGGACCGGCGTCAACAGTGACGGCCGTCAAATCGGCGCCGCAGACAGGACAACAGAGAATGTTCAACAGTCGTTTCTGCATGGCTGAATTGCCTCATGGTTGTCAATGCCCCAGCAGCTTCCCACTCAGCCGCACCTCCGGTGCCACAATTCCAGAACGACCATGGCATAAATCTGATCGGCAAAATTCCGCCGCCCGGCGTCGTGCTCCCGGAGCAGCCACCGCACATATTCGGGCTTCACATAACCCCGGCGACGCACGGTCTCGTCGCTGAGCAGATCCCGGACCATTTCGCGGAGATCTTCGCGCAGCCAGCGCGCGATCGGCACCTGAAAGCCGCGCTTGGGCGCGTTAAGAATCGCGGGTGGCAAGAAGCGGCCCAACGCTTTTCGCATGAATCCTTTCAAAGTCCACCCGTCGAACCGGACCGACGGCGGCAGGCTACAGGCGAACGCCAGCAATTCATGATCGCAAAAGGGCACGCGCAACTCCAACGAATGGGCCATGCTAAGCCGATCCCCCATCCTAAGGAGATCATCGGGTAGATAGGTCTGGAGATCCAGCCCCATGGCCCGGTCCGATGGAGCGTCGGCGGGCCAGCGATCAAACCGCTCCCGATAGGCCTGGGCGACCAGCTCCGGCCCTCTCCCGGCCAAACAGACCGGAGTGAAGGCCGAATCGCCCCACTCAGCCGGCAAGAACGTGATCCATCGGACATATTGCGCGGACAGATCCAGACGGCCGTCGCGCAAGAACCGCTTGAGCCGACCGAGTTGATCCCGGCTGCCCTCCCCTTCGCGCAACAGCGGCGCCACCCATGCTCCCACCCACCCGCGCACGATGGCCGGCACCAGCGCATAGCGGGCAGCGGCGCGCACCCCCAGATATCGGGGATATCCTCCGAACAACTCATCCCCGCCGATTCCCGACAGGGCCACGGTGACGGATCGACGAGCAACGGCCGAGACCAGGTAGGTCGGAATGGCCGAGGAATCAGCGAAGGGCTCCCCCATGGCCGCCACGATCTTCGGCAACAGGGTCACGACATCCGGCGTCAACCGCTCTTCCGTATGCTCCGCGCCAAAGTGGTCCGCCATGAGGCGGGCCGCGTCAAGTTCGTTGTAGGACCGATCCGCCGGTGCCCCGTAGCCGATCGAAAAGCTTTTGATCGGCCCGTTGGTCACCGAGCGCATCATGGCCAGAATCGCGCCGGAATCAAGCCCGCCGGACAGAAAGAGGCCCAAAGGGACATCGCTTACGAGGTGCGCTCGGACCGTGTCCTTGAGCAAGGCCAGAAACCGTTCTTCCGTCTCGGGTTCGGATTCCCTTCGGTGCGCCAGCGAGGCACGCGCCGACTGAGCGGCGCTCGGGCGCAGGGCTTCGCTCGGATGATAGTAGCGCCCGGTTTCGATCTTACCGCCTTCCACCTTCAGCCATTCTCCGGGCGGGAGTTGCCGCACCCCCTCGTACATCGTTCCCGGCCCGGGCACGTAGAGCAGGGTCAGATACTGGGCCACCGCCGAGGGGTCGACGGAACGGGACGGGAGGGCTTCCAGGAGAGACGGCAGCTCGGAGGCAAAGGCCAGTCCCGGCCCGCCCCCCTCCGCGCCAGGCACCAGCGCGTAATAGAGAGGTTTGATGCCCAGCCGGTCGCGGACCAGGAGCAAACGGCGACGCTCGCGATCCCACAGTGCGTAGGCGAACATACCGCGGAGCCGTTGCACGCCGGCCTCGCCCTCCTGCTCGTACAGGTGGACGAGCACCTCGGTATCGCAGTTGGTCGTAAACCGATGGCCCTTGTCGATCAACTCCCGCCGCAGTTCCCGGTAGTTGTAGATTTCCCCGTTCATCACCACCCAGACCGTCCCGGTTTCGTTGGAGATCGGCTGATGTCCGCCTTGCGGGTCGATCACGCGCAGCCGTTGCGTCCCCAGTCGGATGCCGGCCTCCTGGTGCACCCCGTTCTCATCCGGTCCCCGATGCTCCAAGCGGCGCATCATGCGCGCCAGGACCGCCTCGTCTCCCTGTCCAACCAGACCGCAAATCCCGCACATCAGTGTCTCAACTCCCGGATGACTTGCACGCAACCATCCCTAGCCGCGGGAAAACCAGAATTTGTAGACGGGCATCACCACGGACAGCCGCGGCGGGCCCTGTTGCCCACGCTCACCGATCATAATCGTCACGCCTTCTTCCGCCACCGTTCCTGGAGAAAGCCGACCGCGTAGGCGACCTCGCAAAGACACCAAATCGGCTTTCCGGTCAGCAGCGCCTTTGCTAGCTGCCATGGAAACCTGACCGCCCGGACCCAAAATGGAACCCTGAGCGTGAAGGCGCCGTGGTCCGACGGCGTCTCGATCGCCCATTGCGGATAATGGCGATTCACAAACGCCGCTTGCCTCCCGTTGCGGACGAATTGCCGGAGGAGCCCCCGCCAGGTCGTCGGCGGCAGGTGAGAATAGAGCACGCCGGGCGCGACAACGACCCGTTTACCAAGATCACGGAACGCCTGACGCAGGTACGGATCCAGCCCGCGAGGCAGCAATTCGTTCTCACCACCGACAGCCTTGAATTCCTCGGTCCGCATCACCAAACAGGGATGTTCGGCCAAGTCGGATTCCGTCACCTCCTTCACCGGCATCCACGAACGCCGCGGGATCTGCCGCATCGCCCGCCGCACGAACGGACTGGCATCATCCGGAATCACATTGTTCCCGCCGACCATGCCGATCTCGGGACAGGTCTCCAGCACGGCCACCAGGTTCGCAAACGTTTCCGGCGCATGGATGGAGGTATCGTCGTCCAACGTGAGCACGTAGCGCCCCTGCGCCAGGGCCGCCGCGACATTGATGGCCCGCCCCTGACGCGGATCACCGAGCACGACGATCAGTTCATACTGCTGCAGCGTCTGCCGACTGATCTGTCCCAACAGCTGTGCGAAGTAGCCGCCCCGATCCGCATCGATCGTCGGAATGACCACGGTCACCAACGACGCGCCGGGCCCCCGGCCCACCTGCCAGAACACCCCGGGCGAAGGCGCAGGATGGGGGTGGCGCACGAAAGGCCGGGCGATCTCCCCGGCCGGCCGCCACACGGCTGATTGAAATTTATCCCGCAGATCCTGCATGGCCGCGCGTCCGCTTTCCTTCCTAGGCTCCCTGTGCCCACTCTCGCAGCGCAGCAAAGAGCGGAGAGCACTTCACATACCGAAATACCGTGAAGAGCACAACATTGACCGAAACCCAGAGCGCAAGTCCCTGCCGGTGCCGCCTGACCGCATGCGGAAGCCGCTGGCGGAAAAGATCAGCATGAGCGGCTCGAGCGGCAGGCGGAAACCTGGAGAACCGTAACAACCAGCATGCGAACAGGAGGGCCAGGAGCAGCACCTGCACGAGCCGCTCATTGGAATCCAGGTCTCGCTCTTGGCTCGCCAGGCCATCAGGCCGGTCATAACAAGAGGACGGACTATCCAACCCATCGAGCGATCGACCGACGGCCCTTGCCCCTCCCCGTCGTCCACCGTCACCTCCCCTTGTCCTTGACGGCCACCATGAGTAAGTCATGCGAGGTATCGAACCACCAGGGAAACCATTCCAGCATGCCGTCGACCGCGCAGACGAACGCGAAGAGGAGCGGGTGACGGGCCAGCCAGGGATAACCATAGACCAACGTGCTCCCACGTCTGAGCCTAACCTGGAATCCCACCTCCCGGGCCAGCTCCCGCCAGGCTCCGGCCGGCTTTTCCGACACGTGTCCGAAAATCCCAGCCGCTTCCTGCGGGGAGAACCCGGTGCCGGCGCTACGCTCGATCATCCCGGCGTAGGCCTGTTCCCGGAGACGTCCTTTCATGATACGATCCGCCCAATCGCCGACCTTTCGCGGATAGTTCGACAGATTCGGTGTCGTCACGATGGCCGTGCCCCCCGGCGCGAGCACGCGCCAGATCTCCTCCAGAAGCAGCCGCGGCTCGCGCAAATGCTCGATGACTTCGGAGCAGAGGATCAAATCTGCGCTGCCCGGCGGCAGGCCTGTCCACATCACATCGCCGAACCTGAGTTCCACGTTGGCATAGCGACGGTAGGCACACCGACTCGCGGCATGCCCGAGGGCCGTCCGCTCCAGGTCGATCCCGATGTACCGGATGCCCTCCCGTTCCACCCGACGGCGCAGCGCCAGGAGGTTGAGCCCTTCCCCGCAGCCAAGATCCACAACCGTAGCCTGCTCCCTGCCGGCCAACAGCTTCGCCATGCAATCCACAATCCGGTGATGCTGGACAAAATGCGCATATGCGACCGTATAATTCTCCTCGACGAAGATGGCTTCCTGCCAGCGGACCGTCTTGATGTCGGTTTCGCTCAACTGGTCCCGGTTTGGGATCGGCATCGGCTCGCTCATGGCTGCGTCACCTCCAGCACAAAGATCCGGCGGTAGGGATCTTTCGCGTCCCATCGGCTGCCCAGGTTCACGATCCAGCCCGTCAAGAGTCGCCGCACATAGTTCCGTGGAATGGCGATGTCCAGAGCCTCCAGGGCATACCACAAGCGGAGAGGCGCATTGCCGATGACTCGCAGCCTGCCTTGGGGTACGGCCGTCCGAATCTCGCGGACAAACGCGGTTTCCTCCGGGAGCCCGTGCTCCCAATGCTCCACGAGCCAGCGATTGGACAACCCAAACCGTTTCCGGTGGTACCGATCCAGCCGCTTTTCCATGTCCATCGCCCTCTGCCCGCATGGCACCGCAATCACGACAGAGGAGCGGGCGACTCGCGCCATCTCCCGCAAGGCCCTGTCGCGCACCGAAGCGGGCAGATGCTCGAACATGTCCACGGCGATCACGGCGTCGAACGAGGCATCCGGAAAGGGCAGGTGTTCGATCCTGCCCCGCACGGGCAACACGAGGCCCTCCGCCCTGCTCAGATTTTCCCGATCAAAGCGGAGATCCAGCGCCACCACCCGCTGCCCAAGAAACGGAGTGATCCCGCGATCGGCCGAGCCGACTTCCAGCACGGGCAGCGCCGTGCCGGAACGAATCCGTCTCAGGAGCCTCACAATGGGAAGATAGCGAATGGCATGGGACCCGTACCAGTCATTGTTCCAGAGCAGATACTTCCGGAGCCACCGCGCGAGACAGCCCGGTGGAAGATCCGGCTCATTCCATCTGAGCCAGCGTTTCATCCCGCCGATCATCAGGCCCATTGCTTCCGGTCCTCTCGCGTCACCCAAGCCGGCCTGGCACCAAGGAGCGCCTTCACCGCTTCCCTGAAGGCCACCGCCTGTTCGGCCCTGCCCAGAACAGTGGCCAGCAGCCACTTGACGAATAGGATGCACGCCAGCGGCAGGCGCAACAGAATATAGGACGAGGCACGATTGGTCTGCATGAAATGCAAGAACCCCAGAGTCACCGAGAGCAGAACCACCGTACCGCTCCGTTTTCCGCCACTGGAGCCGGAATGGTGATGCACCATGGCCGGCATGGGGTAAAACCATACCCCATACCCCGCGTGCCGGACCTTCCAGGCATAGTCCAGCTCCTCCACCCCAAAGAAATACCGGCGGTCGAACCCGCCCACCTGCTTCCAGAGGGCCAGTCGCGTCAGCAGGCAGGACCCTTCGACCGCGTCAACGGGAAAGGGGTCCGTACCTTCAAGCTGTCGGCCATAGGGCCGCAACAATCGGCAGTGCGGCATCACGCGATTCAATCTGGTCTCGTACAACAGGATCGTGGCGGTCGTCGGGAATCGTGTCGCCGAAACATAGGGGACGCCGTCGGACGTGAGCAGCCTCGGCCCCACCACGCCAATGTCCGGACGGGCCTCCATGAATGCAACCAGTCGTGCCAGCGACCCCTTGATCAAGGCGCCATCGGGATTGAGCAACAACAGATACTCGCCGGACGCCAGAGCGGCGGCTTGATTGACGGCCGGCGCGAAGCCGATATTTTCTTTGTTCTCTATCCAGCGCACGCCTGGGAATCGAGGCTTGAGCGCTTCCACGGTTCCATCCCCGGAGGCATTGTCCACGCAAATGACCTCCCGGGTTCCAGAAAACCCGTTGTCCTCGATAGACCGCAGGCAGGCCGCCAGCAGGTCGCGCACCCGATAAGAGACGATGATAATGCTCAGTATGGGCACAGGTCTTCCTTTGTTATGGCCACCGGCCGCAACCCGACGATCGCCCGCAGGATCTGGCGATAGGCCCAGCGCCGCGGATCGCTCCACCGGACAATGAGCAGCTTCACAGCGAATTCGACGAAGAGCAGCCCTTTGAGAAACAAGAGTTCAAGCCCGCTCCGGTGCTTCTGAAAATACCGCAACTCGCTCACAGTCCCCGAGAGAGTCAACAAGCCGCCTCTGGCCTTTTCGCTGGACCCGCCGCCGTGATGCACGATCCGTCCTTGGGGCACGTACTCGACCAGCCACCCAGCCCGGCGTGCCCGCTCGCAAAGATCGGTTTCCTCCATATAAAAGAAATAGCCCTCGTCGAAGCATCCCACCTCTTTCAATACCCGCCGGCGCACCATCAAGCAGGCGCCGGACAGCCAGTCCACCGCCACCGGCTCCCCGCTCCGGCGAGCCCGCTCCCAGACCTGTCGATAAGGATTGATCCTGGCATTGGTATAGAAATAATGCCGCAACCCCGTGTGGGTCAGGAAGAGAAACCACAAACCCGGAGCCGGACAGATGGTGGGATAGGCAGGCCCTCCCTCAAACTCCTCGGTGGGCCCCACGATCCCGACCTGTGGCTGTTCATCCAGACGCCTGAGCAACGGGCCGAGCGAGTCCGGCAACAGGCAAGTATCGGAGTTGAGAAACAAAATAATGTCGCCCGTCGCCAGCGCCAACGCCTGATTGTTGGCGGCGGCAAATCCGCGATTGTCCGGATTGGCGATCAGGCGCACCTCGGAAAACTGCTCTGCAACGAGCTCCGGGCTGCCGTCCTTGGACCCGTTGTCCACGACGAACACCTCGTAAGACTCCGCCGGCGGATGGGTGCGGATGGACCGGAGACATTGCTCCAGCATCCCCTTGGTATTGAAACTGACGATCAGGATCGACAGGATCACCGGCTTGCCCCCAGAAGCTCCGCATAGACCCGCTCAAAGCGTTCTACGATCCGATCCCAGCCGTACTGCGCCCCCGCCTCTCTCGCCGCTCGACGCATCGACTCTTGCAGGGCTTGATCGGCCAGGATGCGGCGCATGGCGTCAGCCAAGGCCTGGGAATCCGCGGGCGGCACCACCAAGCCGCTTCGGCCTTGCTCCACCGCCATCGCACTGCCGCAGGCCGTCGTCACGACGACGGGACAGCCCTCATTGAGCGCCTCCACCACGACGATCCCGAAGGGCTCCATTACGCTGGAGAGCACGAACAGGTCCACCTGTCGCATCAGGGCGAGAACGGTGTCGTGCGGCAGCCAGCCGTAAAACCTGACGAGCGAGGCGATGCCGAGGCGGAGGGCCAGCGCCTCCAACTCGGTGCGCAACGGCCCGTCTCCGACCATGTGCAGAGTCACTCCCGGCCAATCCTTGGCCAGCATGGCCACAGCCGGCAAGAGAAAGGTTTCGCCCTTGTCCGGCTCCAGGTGTCCCACAAAGAGCAGGTTCGGTCCGGCCGTACTCATCATGCGCCGGGCCGTCGCCTCCACCTCCGGCGCAATCCGCTCCGGCTGATAGCCGTGCGGCAGCGACTGGACCGGACCGGCGGCGTAAGGCCTGATCGCCGTGGCGAACAGGTCGCTGACAGCCAGAGTTTTGGTCGCGTAGCGAATCGCCGGGCCCACTTCCAATATCCGGCGGAGCGGCCCCGCTTCATGAAAGTCCATGCCCTGGACATAGGTGATGGAGGGGATCGACAACCACCACCCCACCACAACCGCAAAGAGACCGCATGAAGCCGCCTGCCCCTGCACGAGGTCGGGACGGATCTTGCTCGCCAGCAGAAGAATCCGTACCAACCGCTGCACGGTCCCGGTAAACGGCACGTTCCAGACCGCAAGACGGCGGACTCGCACCAGGCCGACCGTTTCTTCGGAGGGCGCCCCCTCGGAGCGGGCGACGATCACCTGGACCTCCCACCCACGCCGGGCCAGCGCCTGGGCCAGCGAGGCCGTGGCCATGGCGGTTCCGCGCAACTGCTGAGGAGGAAACTCATTGACGATGAGGAGAATTCTCACGGCAACAGGTTCCTGGCCGCGGCATAGACCTCGTCCACCGTAATGGCCCAGGGAAAAGCCGCGTCCTTGCGGTCCCGTATATCGAAGGGAAGCGGGTTCTTCAAGATCACGGCCTCATCGGGGGCATAGCGGTGATAGCGGGTTCTGCCCGGCCCGATCAAGCCGATCGTCGGGCGTCGCCTCGCAATCGCCACGTGCATGGGGCCGGAATCGTTCCCGATGAAGAGGTCCGCCACATCGATGAAGGCCGCCATCTGAAACAGATCGGTCATGCCGGCGACATTCAAGACCGCCCCCGGAGGCAAGGAGCCGGCCAACTGCTCCGTGAGGCTTCGTTCCTCTTTCGTGCCGATCAGCACAATTCCATCCCCCTCGGCTTGCAATCGACGGGCAAGGTCGAGAAAGCGCTCGATGGGCCAGAGCTGCGCGGCATGAGTCGCCCCCACGTGCAGGCAGACCATGCGATGCCGATCCGGCATGGCCTGCCGGACCTGGTCCCTGGCCTGCTGGATCTCGGCCGGCTCCAGCGGAAATTCCGTGGCCAGATCGTTCCCCGCCTCGCCCACGAGTCCCACCACCTCCAGAAACAATGGCCGGTAATGGCGATCGCCCAGTTGAGATTCCGGCAAGGCCCGATCGAAGACCCCGGACCCCGCCACACAATCCGGATTGATCCCCACGGCAAAGCGTGCACCGGAGCGGGCCGCGACCCAGAGCTCGAACAGGTACCATTGCGACAGCCACGTGTGGTGAAAGCTCACGTAGAGGTCGCATGGTTCCTGCCGGAGGAAACGGATCGGCCGATCCAGGCCCAGCCAGAAGGCAGGCGTCCAGATGCGCCTCAGCTCCAACTCGAACAATGGGAACTCGCAGCCGCGACGCATGTATGGAAGGCGAAAGAGGAACACCGCATTTTCCAGCTTGTACGTGATCAAATCGATCCGGGCTTCCGGATACAGCCGGTGCAGGGCCCGCAGCGCCGGTGTGATCAAGAGCAGATCCCCCACCCCGCTCATCTGCAGCACGACAATCCGGTGTACGGACCGGGGATCCGGCAGGGCTCGCCACCCCCGCACCGCCTGCGCAACGGACGAGCAGAGGCGGATGAGTGTTCGGACCAGGAGCTCTTTCACCCGTCCCGCTCCTTGCGCGCCACCAGCAAGGTCCCCGCCGCCACTCCCTCCGGCCCGACGGCTTCGTCGTAGAACGGCCGGATCATCCGGACAAAGACCCGTTTCCAGAAGCGCTCTCCACCCAATCTCCGCAAGAGGCCCGACAGGAAATAGAACGTGCCGGAATGGGTCCAGAAACCGGGGCACGGAAACGGCCGCGCCAGGATCGACTCCAGCAGGGTGGTAAACCGGGCCCCCCGCGCGGTCAGGTAGGGGTCGAACGCGACCGGTTCAAGCCCGGCCCGACGAAACTTCACGGTCCATTCTTCAGGCCCGAACAGGTTGAGGTGCGCCACCGTTCGGTCATGCGCATCCACGATCTTCCGGCCGAGCCGGGGCCATCCCAAGGCCGAGAAAAACCGGTTCCAGACGTAGAGCTCCTTCCAATGGGCACTGGGGACCGAGGCGATCAGGATGCCCCCCGGACGCAAGACACGGGAGGCCTCCGCCAAGCAGAGGTCGATATCAGGAAAGTGTTCGATCGCACAGTTGCCGAAGACCGCCCCGAAAGTCCGGCTCCGGAACGGCAGGCGACGCGCATCCGCCCGAGCCACTCCGCGCAGGAACTGTTTGGCTTTCGGGAGCGACGTCGAGTCCCAATCGATCCCGATCGAGTCGAATTCGGCCAGGAACAGCCGATTAATCTCTCCATCTCCACACCCGAGATCCAAAATGGGCGACGCCAGCAAGGCGTGCCGGCGGCGGACGCCCCGTCGCTCCAGCGCGCGAAAGAGGGCCAGCGAAGGCTTCCACGGAAACAGATCAACCAGGATCTCCAGATCCGATTCCCCTGCCGCGGTCATGGGCCTACCCCTTTCTCGCAAGCAGACGCACCACGTCCGATTCTCCCTTGACCTCGGCCCAGTAGAACTCGTTCAGCCTCCGCACCGCTCGCACCGATGCGCGGAACCCGGGTATATGTCGGGCCCATTCGTAGAACCGTTTGGCGCCTTCGGGCCCGCCACAAGCCGCATTCATCAGCCCCGTGCTTTCGACCTCCCGATGCACGGCCAGCACCCGAAACCCCTGCGCCGTCAGCAAACGGGTGAGCGTCCGCTCGCTGAAGTAAAACAGGTGCTCCGGCACTTTGATATGGACCCACTGGGCCCCATCCCGCTTGGCCTGTCCCGAGTCGATATCCGGCGTTTCCACCCACAAGATCCCGCCGGGCGCCAGCCAACGGCTGATCCGCTGCACCATGCGGACCGGATCCCGGAAATGCTCGATCACATGCTGCAACGTCACCACATCGAACGCGTTCGCAGGAAACTCCACTTCTTCCAAGGAGCCGGTGGTCACGGTACTGATGCCGAACTGGTCCCGTGCGTGTTCCGTCGCAAATGACGACACATCCGCCCCCGCCACCGTCCACCCGGCGTCCCGAGCCGTCTTGAGCAAGAACCCGGGGCCGCATCCCAGGTCCAGCAACCGGCCTCGCCGGCCCAGCGCTTCTTCGATCTCCTCCAGGACTTCGCGGCAACTGTCCAATCGCCTGGCCACGCGCGCCGGATCGAGCACGTTCTCCTGCCCGCGATCCTTCACGGCGCAATCGCCCCGGTAATAGGCCTCGGCATAGAGCCGTTCATCGGAGCAGGCCGGTTGCGGGTTGAACAGGGCCAAGGAGCAGTCGGCGCAGCGTTCCACGTCCTGCCCCGAAACCGTGAACAGGCGGCCGAGCTTCTGCGACCCGCAGAGGGGACAGACAGTCAATCGCGTCATGCCGGCGCCTTCACAAGCGACCGCATGAACGGCAGATACCCGCCAAGCAATTCCCAATCCCGTCGGTCCAAGACGCCCGAGCAGCGAATAGCCGCCAGGTAGGCGGGCACGTAGAGCCCCACGCACCCGGCGAAGGCCAGCAGCGCCGCCCCGCGATCTCCCTCCTGCATCCACCCAGCCACCCAGAACAAGTAGGCCAGCGAGAGCAGCGCCGCCGGCACATTCAGCAGCGCGATCCTGAGTATCAACTTGAGGTGTGCGGCAACCGGACGATCGAAGTCCCGACAGAACTGCAGCAGCAGATATCCATTGCTGCACACGAGCGCTGTCAGCGTGCCGATCAACGCCCCCGTATATCCTATCGCCAGGATCAGACTCAACGAAAGCCCGAGATTCAACAGGCTTTGCACGAGCCCGGCCTTCATCTGAGGGCTCACCCAGCCGATGCCGGCTCCCACGGTCGCCACCATGCCCATGCTGATGGACGTCCAATAGGCGGTCGAGAGAAACAAGATGGCCCGATGTACATCCGCAGAGACATGGTTGAGCCAGACCTGCAGGATCAAATGGGCCGTCAGCCAGGTACCGAAGAGGATCGGCAGGCTCAGCATCAGCAAATACTTCGTCCCCCGCTCATAGAGCAGCCAGAGCCGCTGCTGATCGTCCCGGCCGGCCAGTTCGGAGGCCGCCGGGAAGACCGCGTTGAAGAAGATGTACGGCAGGTCGTGCAGGAAATAGGCCACTTTCGCGCCCAGGTCATAAAACGTCACATAGCGAATGGGCACGAGCAGGCCCAGTAAAATCTTGTCCGCGTAAAAACACACGAGTTCGGCCACCCGAGGCATCTGAAGACGCGCCCCGTACCCGAATAAGCCTCGCACCATCGAGAACTGGACGTGCCGCCAGTCGAGGCGTAGCGGGGGAAAGATCCGCTTGGCAAACAGCACCAACACCAGGAGCTGCAGGAGATAGACCCCTCCTGCGACCATGACCAGCCCCGAAAGCCCCCAACCTTGACGAAGCACCCAATAGGAACCCAGCACGTTGGGGACCGACACCAGGACCAACGTGAGATTCGTCAACTCCATCCGCTGATACCCTTTCAACAACGCATCAAATAGGTTTACGAAGTAGAGAAGGATGAGAATGACGAGGCCGCCTCGGAAGGTCTGCACGGCTTCCGGCAGGAGCTCCGGCGGCAACGACAGGCGGGCGGCCAGCCACCCCAGCGCCGGCCACAGCCCGATCAGCAGCATCGCCCCCATCAGGAGATAAAGACAGCACACCGTCGTGATGGCCCGGTTGATGGATTGCGTCTCTTCTTTCGACTGAAACTGGGCAAAGTGCTTGACCAGCGAGGGACCCAATCCCATGTCCAGAAAAATGAAGTACTGGGTCAAGGTCCAGAAGAGCACCCAGATGGCGAACCGATCTTGCCCCAGATAGGACAAATACAAGGGGGTCAGCAGTAAATTGGTTCCGATCAACCACAGCCGTCCGGCGGCGTTGAAGAACGTATTGCGCAGCAATCGATCGCCGATTCCCTCTTTCCCCGCCTTCCCCATCAGCCGATGTGCCCCCTCTGAAAATTCATCACGCCTTCTGCAACACAGCCAGCAGCGACAGACCGACCGGGAACGGGAAGACCCGATCCAGAAGCTTCAGCCAGGGGATGGCCCGATTCATCCGGCGCAGCTCTTCTGGCGAGAAGGTGAGGGAGAAGTTCGTGGCCCGTTTCAACACCTTCCCCTTGACCCACCAAGGCACAACGGCGATCGGATTCATGGTCGAGAGCAAGACCACTTTGAAGCCTTCACGCCGGGCAAGGGCTTCGATGTCCCGTTTCGCATAGCGGCGAAAATGACCGGAAGCTCGATCCATCGTGCCGTACAGCCACCGGTGCGCGGGCACTTTCAAGAGCAGGTGCCCCCCCGTTGCCAACAAGCTTCGAAAATGGGCCACGACTTGCTCATGGGCTTCCAGATGTTCCAAGACATCCAGGCAAAGAATCGTATCGAAGGCTTCCCGTCCAAGGCGCAAGAGGCCCGGGTCCTGGAGGTCCTGACACCAGACCTCGACCCCGGCAACCCCCTTGAAGCGCTCCCGCATCTCCCCACACTGTTCCTCGTTGATGTCCACCAACGCCAACCGTTCCCACCGAGATACCAGCACCGTGAGGTTCCCGATGCCCCCGCCGGCATCCAGAATCCGCGAGCCGATCCATGGTCTGAGTCGTCCGAACACCCACTCGTAATAATTGGGCAACTGCGCCATCCGGTGCAGCGCCGCATGATGCGCCTGGCTGACCGGCGCCGGTCGTGCTGTCTCCATGTCCCTCCTGGCTCAGCGACGCCGGACGATGAGGTCTGCGAGAATCCCGATGGCAGCGGTGAGCACCGTCCCGACAAACAGGATCGTCGTGGAATCGGTCAAGTTCGACAGCACGAACACGTCGTAGCCGACGCGGGCGACGGTCAGGGAGAGAAAGCACAGGCTCAGCGGCAGGAACACGCGCAACGGATTGAAATAGGTGACCGTGCGGAGGATCAGAATGAGAAAATTGAGCGCGTCCGACGGCTTGATTTTTGACCGCCCGACCCGCTTGCGGTAATTGATCGGGACAAACCGAACCCCCAACCCGTCCGACAAGAAACACAGGGTGATGGTCGTGGTGAAGGAGAAGCGGTTGGGCAGGATATGGAGGTATGGCCGGACCGCTTCCCGGCGGAACGCTCGCAGTCCCGAATTCAAGTCGGGAATGGTGCGCTCCGACAGATGTTCGGCCAACCGCCGCAGCACCCACTTGGCCGGCTTGCGCACAAGGGGGATACTGACGTCCGAGCCGGTCCTGGCTCCCACCACCATCTCCACCCCTGGCTGCAGCTCATGAAGGAGTCGGGGAATCTCGGCCGTCGGATAGGTTCCGTCAGCATCGATGATCAGCACGATCGGAAAGCGCGCGGCGTGGATGCCGGTCTTCAAGGCCGCCCCATAGCCGCGATTCTCTTCGTGGCAGAGGAGACGGACCGTCTCCGCATGAACCTGGATGTTCTCTCGCGTCCGATCGGTTGAGCCGTCGTCGACGACCAGCACCTCGAAGGCCAGGCCGCTCCGCGCCATTTCTGACGAGACCTGCGTGATGAGGGCCCCGATCCCCCTCTCCTCGTTGTAGACCGGCACAACGACGCTGACCCCCCCGTTGCGCATCTGCTCCTCCACTCCACTCTCCTCCCTCATCTCACCATCTCACGCATCCGTCGCCGGCAATGCCACTGCCAGCAGATAAATCCTGTCGTAGGGGCCGGCGCGCCGGACATCCTGACGAAAAATGCGATAATGGCACTGCTCCAGCAGATAGGGGAAATTGTGACTGTAGGCCGTGCTGCCCCTCGGTCGCGAAATGGTCTGCTCCGCCCAACCCGGCTCAACCGCCGCAAAGATCCCGATGGCGACCCGCCCCAACTGCTTCCGAATACACTGGAATAACTCCGTTAACTCCTGCGGGCGAATGAATTCAAAGGTTTCACTGGCCACAAAGATGGTCCCACTGCGGCCAGACTGTTGGACCCACTCTAGCACCTCGCCGTGAACAAACTCCATTGAGAAGTCGGCATAGGTGTGCTGGTTTTCCACTATCTGCTCCCGGTTCAAATCAATGCCGACGAAACGATTAATGGTGGGAAACTCCTTGGTCAGGTGCTGCAGGAACAGGCCGTTGCCCGTTCCGACTTCACAGATCGTGTGATACCCGGACTCCTCCGTCAGGAAGGCCTTGATCTGTTGAACAAGTGGAAGCCGTGGCTCCAGAAACCATTGACTGTGGAGAATCGGGTCGCGATAACGCTCGCGACTGAGTTCATGCCACCTCCTTCCAGGCTCCGAGGCCCAGAACAGCTCCCGGCTCTGTCGTCGGATTTCTCCTGCATCACGCGCAATATAGTATTGTCGATTTAATTCCGCGCGGACCATGTCGGCTAGTATGCCCGACGGCCCCTTGGCCGTGAAAAACTCGCGGCGCACACGGTCTAGGTAAGACGCCGGCAGGAGCATGACAAGGACCTGCCCCAGGTAGGCATAGGGCCGCTCGCGGAATAGCACGTACCAAGCCCTCTTCAGCGCCTCCCTAACGCGCGGCATCGGCATCCCCCATCGGAGTCCGCAAATAACTCAGCGCACCGGCCGCAAACAGACACCACAAAGGCACCAGCGCATAGCCGTAGCGCCTGATCGAGTGGGTCAACCCGAAGACGACCAGGCAATAGGCGATCCCGGCCACGACCGGCCACACCGACACATCCCGCCGATACGTCCTCAGAAGAAATGCCAGGGCGGTCCCGACGAAAGCCACGTTAACGACGAACAGCGTCCCGGCCAGGGCCGTGGACCGCTCCCGGACGGTGCTCGTTCCCGGCGGTGGCGACACGGTCAGGATAAGTGCGCGGTTGAGTATGAATTGCGCATAACGGAACGGGTGCTCGATGATGAGATCCCTCAGCTCCAGACGTTCCTTCGCGCGACGGTCCTCCCACGGAAGCTCCGCTCCGATTCTTGCACGCTCCCGTAAAAACGCGCGGGCCTCTTCCCGTTCCTGCTCCAACTGCCGCATATCGCTGATGGTCCACCAGTAGCGGCCGGCGAAGAGAGGATAATGACCGAACATCACCGCGCGGTGCTGAAACTCGGCAATCTCCTTGTCCCCTCCCGGAAGGAGGTGCGTACGGACCTGCCAGGGCGCCCACAGTACAAGCGCGACCAGGAATAGGCCCAGCAGGCGTCCCACGTGCGGGTGCATACGTCGGTCAATAACGCCCAAGCACAGGAACCCAGCCGGAAGGTAGAAAAACGCGGAATTCGTCAAGGTCAAAGCCCCGGCCAGCAAGCCCGCACCCCAGAACCACCCGGCGCGTCTTTCCTGAATACCCACCACCAGGACATAGAGACAGCCCACAAACAGAGGCGTCTGCAGGTTCTCCCGATGCAACTGAGCGGCCATCTCGAACGAGGGGTGCACCGCATACAGCCCTGCGCCCCAGAGGGACGCCGACTCCGAGAAGAACCGCCGCCCAAGCAGATAGACCAGGACGGGCATGGCGGCGTTGAGCACGGCCTGTCCATACCAGGCGACCGCGTAGCGATCGCCGAACAACGCATAATGAAGGGCAAGAAAGGCGGGATAGAGCGGAGGTCGGAATGTGGTGGGATGGCCCGGCTCCACCGCAAACCCCTCCCCCTTGAGGAGATTCACGGCAAGCCGGTGGTAATCCAGCTCATCCCCGGCCGGAGGCTTGGCCCCAATTTGGATCACGATCAGGCTGAGGGAAAGGGACAGGAGAAAGAAGGCCAGCAGCCACCAGACATGGCGCCGGTCCGAGGAGCCATCAATCGCGTCGTGGTTCAACACCGGTCCCCATGAGGACTCCTCGCCATCGCATAGCGGACCGCTGCATGGCCCTGTTCATTCAAGATCTCCGCCGGTCCGATCGTATCGACACCCCCCGCCTCCCGCCCCACTATCCAACCCCTCCCAAAGCTGTCCGGGAGGGCATCGGCTCCGGCCGGCCCTCCTGTGCCTCAAGTGACGGCAGAGCAAGATAGGCCTTTGCCAAAAAGGCGGCGTACAGCCAGAACGGCTCCATGATCCGCACGATAATGAAGGTGTTGGACCCGAGCCCGTGGATCAGGAGTCCCATCAAACCGAGCATAAAACCCATCGCCAGCCCTTGCACGGCAGGGTCAGGGGAACGGTTGTAGCAGAGGAACGCCATACGAAAGAGGCTGTATACGATGGTCACGAACGCAACAATCCCCAACAGCCCGGTCTCGGTGATCAGGCGCGGGTACATGGCATCCATGAAATAGGGAGAGCCGGTGATGCCGGCTCCCCACAAAGGAGACTTTTGAAAATACTTGAACGAATTTTCCCAGGAGTGCAGCCGCTCCGACGTAGAAGTATCCACCTTCAACCCCCCAAGGCGCAGCTGACCGACCTGGGATTCCTGGGTGAAGGTAAACGTCACGCGCTCCTTCACACTCTTCGGCGCCCATAAGGGAGAGGTCGCAATCAGCGCCAGCACCATCACAAAGAGGAGCGGCTTCTTATAGCTGGTAAACAGGACCACGACCAGCACGATCACCGAGAGCGCCAACATGGAAGAGCGCGACAGTGTGGCAAAGATGCCCAGGACGCCAGCACCCAGGAGGAGAATGAACTGCCACTTCTTTTGCCCGATCGCACCCCGCGTCATGAGCAGTCCGATGGCAATAGCCATCATGAAGACCAGATAGCCGCCCAATGTATTGGGCTCTCCCTGTTCTCCTTCAAAGGGGGCCGAAGCCCGCTCCCCGGATGGAATTTGTGCAATCCCGAAGAGCGACACGAGGAAACAGGTGATCAGGCTGGCCTTGATGAGGCCCCGGACCTCTTTTTCGGTATCCACCGCATTGACCACCATGAAGTATACGAAGAAATATTCGAAATACTTCAAGTTGAAGAAAAATCCGGTCTGCGGCTTGACGCGTCCGGCCACCACCCCCATCAGCGTGGCAAACAGACAGATCGCCACATAGAACATCATGGGCCCGTTCAACGGCGTGTATTTGACCGGGGACTCTTCTTTGTGGATGGCCGACTTGACGAGCCAGACGAAACCGATGATGGCCAATAGGAAATCATCGAAACGGAGCGTCACGCCGCGCCCCTGCGTAGCGCTGACACCGCCCATCCCGCCAGCCACGAATTCGGGACCCAGCAGCATCGAGTAGACGAGCAGATAGAGACTCAGCGGGGTGGAAAGGAACGAGATGACGAGCAGGGCCATCCCGCCGACCGCGCCGACAATCGGGCCGGCTTCTTCATACATGACGGCCAACGCCAGCCCTATCGCGAGCAACAGCAGCGTGATCAGGCCCAGCGGTCCGATTGGCATGGACAACCTGCGGAATGGTCTCGCTACTTATAGCTGTAGCGGTACATCTCGTAATCGGGCGTCAGCTCGGCGCTGACGTTGCTCAAGACGATCCCGATCAACGAGGCATGGGCGTTTTCCAGAAGCGACTTGGCACGCTTGAGCGCGTTGCGTCCCACCTTGCCGACTTGGTAGACCATCACGACCCCGTCCACCTTGGAGCCCAGCGTCACGCCGTCCGTGACCGGCAGGATGGGCGGACAGTCGAAGATCACAATGTCGTACTCCTTCCGCACACTGTCGATGAGTTCGGTCAGCCGCGGAGAATTCATGAACTCGGACGGATTGTCCGGACGCTTGCCGGAGGGAAGGATGTTAAGGTTGTCGATACCGGGCGCATTGATCACCTGATCCACCCCCA
Organism: Nitrospirota bacterium; assembly: GCA_004296885.1. NCBI lineage: Bacteria > Pseudomonadati > Nitrospirota > Nitrospirota bacterium. The sequence goes on from SCVN01000023.1 coordinate 444,235, forward strand.
ACTTGCCCAACATCAGGTCCGTCACGGTGCGGATCGCCTCCGGGTAGGCCACCGTGCCCAGGATCACCTCGCTCAGGCCCGGTGCCTGCTCCAATCCCAGCCGTTCGTGGATGGTGGGCTTCCGCAAGTCGGCATCGATGAGCAACACCCGTTTACCGTCCTGGGCCAACGCGATCGCCAGATTGACCGCGCTGGTGGATTTGCCTTCCTGCGCACCGGCACTGACAAAGGCCAACACCCGATTGCCCTGGATCCCGCCGGCGAATTGAATATTGGTGCGCAGCGATCGATAGCCTTCCGCCAACGGCGATTGCGGATCGAACAGGGCGACCAGATGACAGTAGAGATCCAGCGTCTCGCGATCCAGCTTGTCCTGAAATCCCATCTGGATCTCCCGCTCGACCTCCTTGCGATCGACCCGCGGGATGACGCCCAGGACCGGAACTTTCAAGTATGCTTCGACTTCTTCGATCGTGCCGATGGAGGTATCGAACGATTCTTTCAGAAAGGCCGCCACCAGCCCGACCATACTGCCCATCAAAACGCCCAGGAACGCGTTCAGCGGGAGGTTCGGGGCATTGGTGGGCCGGGTCGGCATCGGCGCCGGCTCGATGATCGTCACCTCCTCGATCTGCTCGGCCCCTCTGATCATAAATTCCTGATGTTTCGATTTCAGCGCCGCATAGAGATTGCTGTTGACCATCACGTCCCGTTCGAGCCGGGCCAACTGGATTGCCGCCTGCGGAAGGCTCAGGTACCGTTCCTTATACCGTACGATCGACTCCCGGATCGCCCGTTCCCGCTCATCGAAGGTGCCCAGCTTGGCCTCCAACTCCCGGATCATCTCGTCTTTCACGTTGAGTATCCGGCGGTCCAACTCCCGCACCAAAGCGTGTTGGGGAGTGTAATTGATCAGCAGCGTATCCCGTTCCTGTGTGAGATCCGACATGCGCTGGTTCAACTTGCTGATTAGCGCCTCCACCTCGTCGGAATAGACACGACTGCGGACCTCCGACACGACCCCTTTGGTTTCCTTGAGCGACTGCAATTGGGCCAGCACTTCTTTCTTGACCCGCTGCAGCCGATCCTGTTCTCCCTCCAGCCTGTTATACTGATCCAGCGCTTGCTTGGCCTCCTCCGTGACGAAGACCTGCCCTTCCTGTTCCTTGAATTCCCGAAGCGCCTGCTCGGACTCGTGCAAGCTGGCCGCCAACGTTTTGAGCTGCCCCTCCACAAAGCGACGCGCCTCGATCACCTGTCGGTTTCGGTTGTAAATGTTCTCTTCGCGATAGGCCTCGGCGATTAAGGTCGCGTACCGCTCCGCCGTCCGGGGGTCCGATGCGGTCGCCGTGATCTTAATGATGTTGGTCGACGCCTCTTGCGTCGCTTCGATGTGCCCCTGAATGTCATAAATGATGTCCAAGAGCTCGTGGTTGGCGCGGATATCCTTGGATTCCATCGACTTATCGACAAAGTTCATCCCCTTGGCGACCCGTTCGATCACGTTGAAGCTCTTGATCACCTCCGCTTGCGTCGCGATGTCGCTGCCTTCTCCGACCGCACCGATGGATTCTTGCAGAAGGCCTGAAGCCGTCGTGGAGCGCTCGTATTTGACCCGGGATGAAGCCTTGAAGATGGGGGGAGGGCCGACGAGGAAGGGCATGGTTGAGGTCAAACCACCCACCAGCCCAACGGTAAAGAGGATAATGAGCTTTCGGCGGCGGATGATCAGCCAGAAGTCGACGAGATTGAGATCGTATTGTGCCATAGGTGCTCTACCGACCGGCCTACGGCAACCCCGCCGCCGCAACGACGGGCGACTCCCGATGCGTTCTGGTCTCTATGGTCTTGATCGCCTGAGCCAGGAGGCGGTCAAAGAGGGGCTTGACGAACATCTGCAAGCTTGGATGCCGCTCCAGCACATGCGCGACCTGCTGCCCATGCCGGCGATACAGATCGGCGAACCAGCGGCCGACTCGGTGTTCCGACAGCGGCCCGGTGATGTACCAGCGAAGCACGTTGGTCTGCCAGGCGTGGTCTCCATACAGCACGCCGGCGACCCAGCAGACCGGAATGGCCGGCGTGACTGGTTGATCCGTAGGCGTCCTGAATGACGCGTCCAGAGCCTTGCCGATGAAGACGCCGTTGAGCACGTTTGTGACGGACCCGATGATGGGCAGCGCCACCTTGTTGTAGTAGTTCAAAAAGTCGCCGGCCGTGCTTCTCGGGACAAAGATGATGTCGTTATCGTTGATGGGGATATCGGGAGCTTGGTCGCCCGAGATCAACGCGACCTTCATATTCACGATCCGGATCAGCGGCTTACGTCCCGACTGCTTGGAGATCACAACCACTTTCTCCGTCAGCGCGATATCCGTATACCCTCCCGCGACCGCGACGGCCTGCAGGAGAGTCATCCGTCGCGCGATCGGAATTTTCCCCGGTGATTTCACTTCTCCAATGGCGTAATAATTCTTCGCTCGGCCCGCAGTTTTTTGCGCCACCCGCACCTGACTGCTGGGATTCCTGATCACTTTGGACAATTCTTGATTGATGCGCTCTTCAGCCTGGAACTCGGTCAGCCCCTTGACGTTGATTTCCTGAAACGACACCGTGACGATGCCGTTGGCCCGGACGGCCGCCTGGTATTTTTCCTCTCCCGCGCCGCGCCGAACCACGATCTCCAACACGTCACCGGCTTCAATCAGGTCTTCAGGATCCGGTTCGGGGGCTTCCAGCGTCGTCACGGCTGGTCCGGACGGTTCGTCGCCTCCGGACATGACATACACGGAAGGGATGTTATCGGGAACCTTCGGCTGGATCACGCCGCTCCAACTCGAACATCCGACCATGGCGACGACGATCACGCCAAGCATCAGCTGATGAGGCCCGGCCCGGCCTGCAGCTTTCATCACCCCCACTGTCCCTCGGCGTTGGGGAACCCTGCCGCGGTCAATCGTATTCATATTCGTTGGGAACGACCCGTCAGGCAAACTGCAGCGCATCCACTATCTCGGCCACATGCACCAAGGGAGATCCGCTCAAGTCCAGGTTCTTGGGTTCGCGCAACCGCTGCCCGCCCTGGTCAATGATGATTTTGACCGCGGGACGCAACGGGAACCGCGGGTTCGACCGGAAGACCTCGCCGATTTCCCCCGAGGTCAACTTCACCCAGGTGCCGACCGGAAACAGCGAAAACTGCTGAAGGAGGCTTTTAAAAATACGCGTGGGGAAGCCGGTCTTCTCGCGTGACAGGAGCAACCGGACTGCCTCATGCGGAAGCAGGGCCTTCCGGCTTGCCCGCGACCGCAGCATGGCGTCGAGGACATCCGCCAGACCGATGACCAAGGCGAACTCGTGAATCTGCGGCCCTTGCAGCCCCTTCGGGTAGCCCGTGCCGTTGATCCGTTCGTGCTCCTGCAGCACAATCTCGGGCAGCCACGGATGCGCTTTGGCGGCCTGCTTGAGCAGATCGGCTCCCGTTTGAGGATGTCGGCGCAGCAATTCGATCTGCCCTTCCGTCCAGCGGCCCGGATGGTCCAGCATCTCGGCGGGCAACTGGAACATGCCCACGTCATGCACCAGCGCCGCCAGCGCCAGCTTCGCCAGTTCATCCGGCCGATAGCCCAGTCCCATGCCGATTTTCACACCGAAGATGGCGGTATGCACCATGTTGCCGATCAGGGAATGGCCGCTTTGGTGGGAGATCGCGCGGACTAAAAGACGATCGTCGATGGCAAGGGACTGTGCCATGCCTTCGGCAATTTGCGGAAGGTCGCCGAGCGACACCGCACGCTGTTTGTTGACAGCCGTCGCAATTCCCGCGAGAGCCGCTTCGGCCTTGCCATACCAATCCACCTGCGACACCGAAGACGGAGCTGTTTGCGTGGTAAATCCGGTCAGATCCGGCGGCAACTCCAGCACCGAAGCCCTGGGCTGGGTGAGGGGCGCAGCCGGAGTCATCGGCACGGTTGGCGCCGCCGTGAGGATCGCCGCTTCCAGGGTCATCGTGCGTGGGCCGGCCGGCGAGGCCGCTTGCGGGACCGGAGGCGACGTAGGCAATGCCACCGCGGGGGCAGCTTGACGCTGAACCTGCTCCTTGAGGGCGCGCAACTGGATCGACGGAGCAACAGGCGCATCAGGCGGAGGCGCAGGCGCTTCCGCGGAAGAGGCATCCGCCCCTGCCTTCGCCTCATCTGCGGTTTCTGGCGGGACCTTCGCCCCCCTGATCAGGTCAGTGAGTCGAACCACGCGACTCCCCTAAGTTAAAGTCCGCGATGACACGGCTGACAACCGGGCCATCAATTTGCGCCTTCCGCTCAAGGAATCCGCTCAACAGCGCCAAATCGGCCATGGTGTTGATGTTCCTCGGAATCCCGCCGGAACTCCGGAAGATCAGATCAATCGCATCCGGAGAGAAAATCGGCCGACGGTCCGCGCCCGCCGTCTGGAGGCGGAATTCCATATACTTGGTGGTCTCCTGAAGGTCGAAGGCCGGCAAATGGAACCGGATGGCAATGCGCTGCGCAAACTGCTTGATGGCATTGATCCGCGCGTTCAACTCAGGCTGGCCAAGCAGGATCAGCGTGAGCAGAAAGCGCTCGTTGAGCTGGAAATTCAAGAGCAACCGGAGTTCCTCAAAGACGCTGTCATCTTTGATTGCCTGCGCTTCATCCACGATGACGACCGTGTCTTTGCCTTTTTTTAGGTTCTCCAGCAAATGCTCGTTGAGCTGATGCATCCGGTCAAGCTTGCTCCCGTTGCTGGTCAACCCGAACTGATACAGCACCTCGCCGATAAACTCCTGCGCATCAATGGCGGGATTGGCGATCAACGCCGTGTCATACCGTTCGTGCGCTAGGTGCTGAATGAACTGGCGGCTGAGGGTTGTCTTGCCGCAGCCGATCTCACCGGTAAGCAACAACGCGCCCTTACGCGCTTCCACGCCGTAGAGGAGACGGTGCAGCCCCTCTTCGTGCTTCGGCGAAGGAAAATAAAACTTGGGGTCAGGCACGTTTTCGAAGGGTGAGAGCTTCAGCCCCCAGTAGTCTTCGTAATGCACGTGACTTTCAACCCTTTCTCCAGGCTAATATTGACATGGCTACGTCCTGTGAATTCCTGTATATTGTGACACAACTTTATGATTTGTCAAGATTTTATAGCCATTCCTCGAACGATCAGCGCGAACAGGCCATCAGGAACACCTGGCATTTCGCGAATGTCTCGCAACAATCTATGACCAAGCTATGACTAAGAAGCTATGACCAAGAGGGAGCCTAACCGCCTCATGACGGGACTACCCGCGACCGAACGGCCAACCGCGTCCGCTGCGACCGTGAACGGTTGTCGCTTTGATAGAGAATGCGGCAAATACCGGTGAAGAAGTCCAGCAGGGCACCGATGACCCCCTCGCGCACAGAGGAAACCGGCGGCTCCGTCACCTCCATCAGGACCCACTGGCCTGCGATGCGGCGACTGATGCGCACATCCGGCGGTCCGCTCTGGCCCTGCTCGTTGACGCTGAGAAGATATTCTTGTCCGTTTCGATCCTCTACCAGAAGGCCTTTAGCTAACATCCCTGCCCTCCTCGTTCCCTGGAGCCCAAGAACCTGTCCGCCATGGAGATATCAATTCATATGCCAAGACATCCACACCTGAAATATTATCGCGAACTCAATTAGATCGGATATCTCGCTCGAGAAATCAACGCAACGGCCTTTGGCCGTTGAGACATTCGCGCGACACATCTTCGTTGCGGCACTGTCTCAACGAGACAGTGCCGCAAGTAGCATGAATGAAGCAACAGGGAAAGACTCCGGCAGGTAGAGACGGCTACTAGTAGTAGCCCGCAGGCAACAGAGGGGATAGCGTTGGCTCAACAGGACGTAAGGACGGCCATGTTGCCCTCGTAGACCTGGCCCGGACGATATAACTTGTTCTCACGAAGCTGCTCGAACCAATGGGCCAGCCACTCGGCCACCCGGATCATCGCACTCATCAAGAAACCAGCCACCTTGCAATGCAGAGTTCGGCTTGGCATACTGAATTGGCTGGCTCATGGGAGCACCGCCGACAGGACGCCTACCCTAGGGCCAGGATCCATGACTCGTTCATTGCGCATCGCCTTACTGGCCGGAGGACTCGCAGCACTCGCAGGCCTGACCCTGTGGCTGTGGATGTGGGGCGGAATAGAGCGAGCACTCCCCGATCCGCCGGGAACTTCGATTGCGCCCCCTCCCGGAGCACCGGGCAGAATGGTCGGCACCAGCGCGATCAGCCACGGCGGCCCGGCCACACCGCCGGCAGCCGGACCTGGGACCGCGATGCCGGCCCCCGTCACCAAGGAGCGAAAGGGCACCGAGTGATGAAACCGCATGGATGGTGGATTGGAACTATCGCAGCTGCGGTCTTCTTCCTTTCGACCACGGCGGCTCTGCCGCAGCAGGATCCGTTGATCATTTTTGCCGTCGTCACCAAGGTTTCCAAAGACAAGAAGCAAGTCACCGCACAAGTGTCCGACGGGGGGCCACCCGTTGAGGCAGCGCTGATCCCCACCGATCCGATTCTGGACAACCTGATCTGGCGGAAACTGGAAATCTGCCATGCCTTGAAAGCCGAGGCCTGGAAAAACCAGGAGGGGTACCGAATCGTGTCCGTTCGTGTGCTGGATGCGGGCATGCTGCCGATGCCGCTACAGGGAGTGGCGGGAGATTGCCTGATCAAGAAGGCGCTGGATTTCGGCCCGCTCGTGGATTGAGCGGGCTAGACCAAGATTAGACAGAACAAGCGGGACAGGCCGTGGGCTCCTCGTCCGCTTGCGCCTCATCGTGGGTCAAGGGAAACGGCTGTTCACATTGCCGACAAGGCCGAATTTCGAAGTAGGCCACGCCGGCATCGTTGATCTCCGTGGGCAGCAGCAGCTCGGTCGGATCGAATCCCAGAAACACCCCGTCGGAAAACTTCACGACCGCCAGGCGCACGTTGAAGAGTTCGAACACCGCCTCCTGGCCCTTGCGTTCGGGAACATGTCCGACCACGAACACCGGCTGTCCCTTACGTTTCGTCCGCAAATCCTTGAGGGTCCGCTGGCCCGGTTGGGCGATGGCAAAACTCCCGCTTGAACTGGTTCCGGCTGTCGGCATAGGCTTGCTCCACGATATGGGCTGGCACACGAGGCAGGCGGCGTACGAGCGTCGAACTCTCGCCCTTGCCAGGGGTTCATCTATCACGTACCGAAAAAGCAGGTCAAGAGACCGAAGAGAGGGAGATCGGCCCGATGAAGATCACGATTTATCAAAAACCCACCTGCAGCACCTGCCGGGAAGCCGTCAAGCTCCTCGCCGCGAGCGGCCAGCCCTATGAGGCCGTGAACTATTACGAGACCCCCTTCACCAAAACGACGTTGAAGGAGGTGCTGAAGAAGGCGGGGCTCGCGGCTAAAGACGTGCTGCGGACCAAGGAATACATCTACAAGGAACTGGGGCTGGCGAAAAAGCAGGCGTCGGAAGACGAACTGATCGACCTGATGCTCAGGCACCCGGACCTGATCCAACGGCCGCTGGTCGTCAAGGGCACGCGCGCGATGCTGGCCAGGCCGGCGGAGACGATCAAACAGCTGCTTTAGCGGTCCGGATCGACCGTCTCCAGCCTGAGTCTTCCGCTCTTCGGCTCCACTCTTACCCTCACCGCTCCATCCAGCACCTTGAGCAGAGTCTCGCCGGCCAGCACCCGCCGCCAGCCCTGTAAGATCGGCACATCCACCGATTCGCGGCTCCCCTTGGCCTCCGCCAACTGTTGCAGGTCCGCGGCGCTGGCCAGCAGGCTGGGCGCGATCTCGGCCTCCAGCGCACAGGCCTTCAACACGGCTTGGAGCAGCTCGACCAGGCCGGCGGCCTCCGGCTCCGGCTTGCGCTCGCGCGGGATCTCCGGCCATTCCGACGGAGGTAGAGCCAGACCGGTCTTGATCGCGGCGAGAATCGCCTCTCCCCGCTTCTCCGCTTCCGAGGCATGCAACCCGCGCGTTACGCGCAGAGCGGCCGGGGTTGCAGGCTGACGGCGCGCCAGTTCCAACAAGACCTCATCCCGCACAACCCGCCCCCGCGGCACATTCCGCCGCCGAGCTTCCCCTTCCCGCCAGTTGGCCAACTCCCGGAGCACCGCCGCCGACTTGGGCTTCAACCCATCCCACCCGCGGATCCGTTGGTAACGGAGCCCGGCCTCCGACGAGGCCTCCATCAGCTTGGATTCCAGACGCCGGAACTCTTCCTGCACCCAGTCCAGGCGCCCCAACAACCGAAGACGCTGCTGGAGATGCTCGTGGACCTGCAGCAGGTACAGGACATCGTCGAGGGCATAGGCGATCTGCTCGGGGGACAGCGGCCGTTGACTCCAGTTCGAGAGCGTGTGGGACTTGTCCAGCTTGGTCCCGACGATACGTTGCACGAGTTGCGCATAGGCCACCTGCGTCCCATACCCGACCATGGCCGCAGCCATCTGCGTGTCGAACACCGAGGCCGGCAGCTGCCCCGTATGCGCGTAGAACAGCTCCAGATCCTGCCGCCCCGCATGCACCACCTTCTCGATGCCGGGATCGTTGAGCAGCGCCGCAAAGTCGCCGAGCGAGCCGATGGCGGGAAAATCGATCACGGCGCTGATATCCCCCGCCGCCACCTGAATGAGTTCCAGCCGGGGCACGAAGCTGTCCTCTCCCACGAACTCCGTGTCCAGGGCGAACCGCGGATGTTCCCGCAGACGGACGCAGAGCGCCTGCAACGAATCACGATCGGCTATGTAGTGCGGGCCGGGCTGGGCCATGGCTATCGCCTCATCTCTGAACGAGTCGGCCGCTTACACGTCGCGCGGCGGCTCCGTCATGGACACACTCAAATGCTCCTTGAGGTACTGATAGGCCTCGATGATGCGGCGAAGCTCCGGCTCCGCGCTGCGATCCCCTTTGCGCGCATCGGGATGCAGCCTCTTGGCCCGCTGCCTGAACGCGGCCGTCACCTGCGTCATGGAACTCCCGTACTCCAGCTCCAAGACGGCAAAGGCTTCGGACACGCTCCCGATCTCTCCACGGACCGCCGGCATCTCACCGCCGCCACCGCCGGCCGCCTTGAAAAAATCGGCAAAATTGATTCGGCGACGGCGACGTCTCGGACGTTGCCGGATCTCGCTGTCGAACTCTTCGAACCGGTCTTCGACGAACTCCAGCCGGGACTGGAGACGAAACGCCCCGCTCTGGTCCTGAATATGCGCCAGTTCCTCCTCGATCAGCATCAGGGTCCGGTCGATCTCTTCCAGCCCCTCTTCGACCTTGAAATAGCTGTCCACCCGCTCTTGCATCATGTGGTCCATCGCAAAATCGAGGCTGTCCTCCGTCCTGCTCTTGAGTTCCCCAATGCGCCTGGCCATTTGGGCTTGAAACTTGGCCTGTTTCGCCGCGTCGAATGCCATGATTCCTCTGCCTGCCTGAACCAGCGTGGGCCGCATTCTAGCATAATCCGGCCGCGCATCGGGCCTGCCCGGACCCAGGATTGCCTCGACATTTCGCCCTGTGCTAGACTCCCGCCCCGTTGCGCACCACGAACGCCGCCCCCGGCAGGCGCACGCGTCATCTATGCACCGAGGAGGAAGAATGAAGCCCCGGACTTGGTACCTTGCTGTCAGCTGGAGCCTGCTTCTCTGGTCCACCGCCGCACAGGCCGCCGACCCATCCGGCTATGGGCAGGCCGGCGGCGAGTTCGACATCAAAATTCCACGGGTCCCGGCCGCGGAACTGCCGGCCGCCAAGGCGGATAAGCCCCCCTTCGCCCCCACCCCGGAGATCCTCGCCGAGGGCAAGGCGATCTTTCTGGGCCGCGGCACCTGTTTTCAATGCCACGGGCCGGAAGGCAAGGGCGACGGAGGCGCTGCCAAGGTGCTCCCGATCCAGCCGCGCGACTTTACGAACCCCAAATTCAACAAGGTCCGGACGCCGGGGGAAATGATGTGGGTCCTGAAGAACGGGAGCATGGGCCAATCGGGCAAAGTCCCTGGCACCGGCATGCTGCCCATCGTCGGCCAGTTCCTGAGCGAAGAGGATGGGTGGAAGGTGTTGCTCTACGAACGGAGCCTCGGCGAAAGCCGGTAACCCGGGAGTCGCCAAATCGTAGTTGACAATCCTAGATACTTTGGTCTAGGTTCAACGCCTGTTTTGATCCCGGGCAGAATCAGCAAACCGTTGGTGGAAGGAGGTGATCTCTCATGAAGCGGATTATGGTCGCAATGCTCGCAGTCATGTTCCTCGCCGGCTTCAGCGGCATGTCTTTCGCAGCCGATGCCCCCAAGGGTGACGCCAAGGCTGAGAAGAAGGCCGAGAAGAAGGACGAGAAGAAGGCTGAGAAGAAGGAAGAGAAGAAGGGTCACTAATTCTTCGCTCTCCATCTTTTGCCGATCGAACGGCCCGTGCCCGGCTCACCCCGAGGCTACGGGCCGTTTCATTTTGAGCCCCTGACAAGCGATTGACCAGTCTCGTTGACGGATGGTACGGTGCATCCATGTCATCGAGCGAGCGACCGGCCAACCGTTTGGCCCGTGAAACCAGCCCCTACCTGCTTCAACACGCCCACAATCCCGTCGACTGGTACCCCTGGGGAGAGGAGGCGCTGCGCCGGGCGCGCGAGCTGAACCGCCCCATCCTCCTGTCCATCGGCTATTCCGCCTGTCACTGGTGCCATGTGATGGAGCGGGAATCCTTCGAGGATGAGCGGATCGCGTCGCTCATGAACGAACACTTCGTCTGCATCAAGGTGGACCGGGAAGAACGGCCCGACCTGGACGAGATTTACATGCAGGCCACCCTCCAGCTCAACCAGGGCCAGGGCGGCTGGCCCATGACCGTCTTCCTGACCCCCCAGCAGGAACCCTTCTTCGCCGGCACCTACTTTCCCCCGGCCGACAAGTGGGGCCGCCCGGGATTCCCTGCTGTCCTGCGCAAGGTCGCAGAGTTCTGGCGAAAAGACCCGGACGCCTTGCGACAGCAAGCGGCTCAGTTGACCGAGCGGATGAAACAGACCTTGCAAGGAGGCTCGCCCATGGCCGTGGGCCAGGCCGAGTTGGACGCAGTCGTGACCCAGTCAGCCGAGGAATTCGACGCCCGCCACGGAGGATTCGGCGGCGCGCCGAAATTTCCTCCCGCCACCGGACTCTCCCTCTTGCTCCGCTGCCACCATCGAACCGGCGACCCGCAGGTCTTGCACATGGTGCGGAAGACGCTGGATGCCATGGCGGCCGGCGGGATGTACGACCAGATCGGAGGCGGCTTCGCCCGTTACTCCACCGACGAACGCTGGCTGGTGCCCCACTTCGAGAAAATGCTCTACGACAACGCCTTGCTGACCCGCACCTATCTTGAAGCCTATCAGGTCACGCAGGACCTGGAATACCGGCGCATCGCGACCGAAACCCTGGACTACATTGTCCGCGAAATGACGTCCCCGGACGGAGGCTTCTACTCGGCCACCGATGCGGATTCCGAAGGGGTGGAAGGCAAATACTTCGTCTGGACGCCGGAGCAGATCCGCGCCGTCATCCCCGACGAAACAGAGGCCCGGCGCTTCTGCTCCTTCTACGACATCACCCCCGGCGGCAACTGGGAACAGGCCAGTATCCCCAACCGGCCCCGTTCCTGGGAAGCCGTCGCACAGGAACTGGGGATCGAGCCGGAGGAACTCCGCCGCACGGTCGAACAGGTCAAGCCGCTCGTATACGAAGCCAGACGCCAGCGCATCCCGCCGGCCCTGGACGACAAGATCCTCACCGCCTGGAACGGCATGATGATCAGCGCCATGGCCGAAGGAACCAGGGTCTTGCTTGCGCCCCGCTACTTACAGACGGCCGAGCGAGCTGCAGACTTTTTATTGACGTCGCTCTCTCGTCCCGACGGAGGCCTCTACCGAACCTACAGAGCCGGGAAGGCCCACTTACCCGCCTATCTCGAAGACTATGCGTACCTGGCGGAAGGGCTGGTTGACCTCTACGAAGCAGGAGGCGCAGAACGCTACCTCAAGGACGCGGTCCGCCTGGCCGAACGCATCCTGGCCGATTTTTCCGATCAGGAGAAAGGCGGCTTCTTCACTACGGCCAAGGACCATGAAGCCTTGCTCCTGCGCAGCCGCGAAGGACCGGACGGAGCCATCCCCAGCGGCAACGCCGTAGCCGCGTCGGCCCTGGCCCGCCTCTCCTTTCATTATGACCGACAGGACTTTCGTGAGGCCGCGACCTTGGCCATCCGGGCCTATGGCCGCCAGACGACCCGCTACCCCCGAGCCTTCGCCAAGAGTCTGGCCGTGGTGGATCTGTTGCTGGCAGGGCCGGTTGAGTTGGCCCTGGTCGGAACCCCCGGGAAACCGGACTATGAAGCCCTGCGCGCGGCAGTCAACCGTCCCTACTTGCCCAATCGCATCATCGCCCATCACGATTCAAGCGGGTCGGCAACCACCCATCCGCTGCTGAGTGGCAAAACCCTGGTCCAGGGTCGTGCGGCCCTCTATATCTGCCGCAACTTTGCCTGCCAGGCCCCGATCACCGATCCGCAGACAGTGGCGACGACATTAGCCGGCCCGGACAAGGCGGCGGCCCCATCCGGCTCAGGACAGAAAACCCTTGCCGGTAGCCGCCTCCCCGGCCATGCCACAGCCGGCGGCACCGGTGCCTATGCAGTCCGGATGGTGAACCGACCCGGAGTGCTCAGGGGATTGGCGCACGGCTATACGACGTTCGGCTCCACCGGCCTGACCGCCAGCAAACTCGGGTTCGGTTGCTACCGCACCCATACGGAAGAGCCGGAGCATCGCGAGGCCCTCATCAAAGCCCTGCGCGAAGGGATCAACGTCATCGACACCTCCACCAACTATGCCGACGGAGACAGCGAGCGTCTCGTCGGGCTCGTGCTGGCGGATCTGATCAAGCAGGGCGAGGTGACCCGCGAAGAGATCATCGTCGTCTCCAAGATCGGCTATGTGCAGGGCCAAAACTTGAAACTGGCGGAGGCGCGCGAAAAGGCCGGCAAGCCGTACCCGGAGATGGTCAAATACGGCGAAGGAATCTGGCACTGCCTGCATCCAGAGTTTCTGGCCGACCAGTTGGACCTATCGCTGGATCGGCTGGGCGTGGAGACCTTGGATGTCTTGCTGTTACACAATGCAGAATACTTCCTCTCCGACGCGGCCCGCCGGATGGACAAGAACCTGGATCGGCTGCGGGAGGAGTTCTACCGCCGGCTCCGGGCAGCCTTTATCTATCTGGAAAGCCAAGTCCAGGCAGGACGTATTCAATGCTACGGGGTTTCCTCCAACACCTGCACGGCGGAGCCCAATGATCCGGAAGCCGTCTCCCTGAGCCGCATGCTGGACTCGGCCCAGGCGACGGCGAAGGAGCTGGGCCTGCCTCGCCATCATCTGCATGTGTTGCAATGTCCGATGAATCTGTTCGAATCGGGCGCGCTGCTCACACCCAACTGCGGTCCGGGAACCCGGCAGACGGTCCTAGACCTGGCCAAGGCCGAAGGCCTCGCCGTCTTGCTGAACCGACCGCTCAATGCCATGCAGCCGAAGCGAGGCGGTATGACCAGGCTGGCCTCGCTCCCGATCGAGGCCTCGACCGTGGCCTTTGAGGCTCAGCGGGACCTTCTGGCCAAGCTGGAAGAGGAATACCGGCGCGCCATCGCCCCTGCCGTCACCCATGCAGGCCAGGGCATGCCGCCGGCGGAGTATTTCAACTGGGCGGCGGAACTGACCGGACTGCGGCCGCGTATCCAAAGCCTGGAACATTGGGAACAGATCGAAACCCAGATGATCGCGCCGCACATCAACCAGGTCCTGCGCGCCCTCACGCAACATCTGAGCGGCGAGCTGGGGGACCGCTGGCAGGATTGGCGTGAACGGTACATTCCTGAGCTGCTGACGCTCTTGAAAGAACTGCGCCACGAGGCGACCGTGAAGAGCCGGGCCAGGACCGACGCCATCGCCGCCGCCATCGCCCCCCTGCTGCCCGAATCCAGGCGCCATACATCCCTCTCTCGGAAAGCTCTCTGGATTCTCGCCTCCACACCGGGCGTCACCAGCGTATTGAACGGCATGCGTAGCCGTGGCTATGTCGAGGACTCCGCCGGTATCCTTGGATGGGAGCCGCTCCCGAACCCACGAGCGATCTATGAAGCCTTGCGGAACACGCCAGCCTAGCCCTCCCCCTCCGGACTTCCACGAGTGCGCATGGTCTTTGCATGTATAATTCGATAGGATTTCCACATTGCCATAGGCCTGATTACCACCACGGCGGATTCCATTCCGCTCTTCAGAGGCACGGATGCGACGGATAGTGACCTGGCTCAGCAACCTTCCCATTGAACGAAAGCTGCTGCTCACTTCGGTGATTCCGGTCCTGGCGATCGTCTTACTGAGCGCGATCACCTATCGCAGCGTGCAGACATTTTCGGAGGACGAAGAACAACTCAACAATATCTACCTCGCCCAGCGGAAAGGGGCCGAGTACCTGCGTCTCGCCCTCGACTTGCAATCAGGATTCAGGGGCTATGTCCTGACCCAGCAGGAAAGCTTCCTCATTCCCTTTCGGCAGGCCGAAGACCACGTACTGGAAGCGGGCGACTCTCTGCTCGCGATGGTCAGCGGTCGTGCCCCTCAGCGTCAGGCCATCCTCAAGGTCCAGCAGTTGGTCAAACGGCACATTGCCGAGAAGAACCAGCTCATCGACGCCGTGAAAGCGGGGCATCTCACGGAAGCGATGCAATACATCGAAGAAGGCCGGGGGCGCATGCTCATCATTCGGGAACAGATGGACCAGTTCGAGCGGCTCGAACAGCAGGCATTGAGCGAAGCATTTGCCAATATCGCTCGAGATCGTTCGTTAATGATATCCGTGATCCTGGGTGGAGGGCTCCTGGCGCTTGCGCTGATGCTGGCGGCATTGCACCTGATCGCCCGCTCGATCACGGCGCCCCTCGTCGGTCTGGCCAAGGCCATGGGAACCGCCACCGGAGGGGCCATCCCCTTCGTGCCGATCCTCGACCGGAAAGACGAAATCGGCGCCTTGACCAATGTGATGAGCGCGATGAGCGCGCAGGTCCGAGACCGTATCGCGCAAGTGGAAAAGTCGGAGGCCGAACTCCGCACCCTCAACCAGGATCTCGCCGCCTCGGAGTCCAAGTATCGCAGCATCGTAGATCACGCTCCCTTTGGGATCTTCAGAACGGAAGGCATGGCGCTGGTCTACAGCAACCGCTATAATCGCATCCTCGCCGGACTGAATCCGGACGAAGAAGGCGATCCGGAAGCCATCCGACAATCGATCCATCCGGAGGAACGCGAGCGGGTCCTGTCCGAGTACGCGCAGGCGGTTCGGGAGAACCGGCCCTACGAAACCGTCTTTCGGTTCCTGCACAAGGACGGGACCATCACGAAAGTCTTGAGCCGGCGCATTCCCATCAAAGACGACGCCGGCCGGACCGTCATGTACCAAGGATTCAACATCGACATCACGGCGCTGGAGCAGATGCAGGCACGCCTCAGCCGGGCCGAACGCCTGGCGACGCTCGGCCAAATGGCGGCCGGTATCGCGCACGAGATCCGCAATCCCCTGGTCGGAATCGGGTCCACCGCCTCGGTGCTGCTCGAAGACGCCGAGCCGACGGACCCCCGGCGTCCGGATCTTGAAACCATTCTGAAAGAAACCCGCCGACTCGACCGGATCGTGAATCAGATCGTCGACTACGCCCGTCCCCGGACGCTGGCGCCGATCCTGTTCGCCATGGAGGAGCTGGTGCGGGAGACCCTGGCCGTTCTGGGAGAGCCGCTCGCGAAGAAACAGATCCGCGTCGAAGGCCCCCACCAGCCCCATCTGCCCCCGATCCAGGCCGACCGGGACCAACTCAAACAGGTGCTGCTCAACATTGTCCAGAACGCGGTCGAGGCGATGCCCAATGGCGGCGTTCTCCGGATTTCTGCCTTCGAGTTCATGCGCGATCAGGAACCGGGCATGACGCTGACGTTCACCGACAACGGGGCCGGCATCACCCAGGCCGATTTGCCGCATGTCTTCGAGCCCTTTTTCACCATCGGCAAGCATCGCGGCACGGGGCTCGGCTTGGCCATCTGCCGCAACATTGTGGACGCTCATCAAGGCGAGATCCGGCTGGAGAGCCAGCCGGGACGGGGCACAACCGTGGCCCTGTGGCTCCCGCTGCGGCAACCCTCGATCGTGTCCGGAGGCTAACCATGCGCGCGACCATTTTCGTGACCGACGATGAGCCCGCCATCCGCTCGGCCATCGGCAAACGACTCAGCCGCCAGCAACACCAGGTCCGCACCTTCGAGTCGGGCGAAGCGCTCGTGGACGCGCTCGACACCGAGCCCCCCGACCTGGTCCTGCTCGACCTGAAGATGCCCGGCATGACCGGGCTTGAGACGCTCAAGGTGCTCCGCCAAAAGTCCCCGCAAGCGCTGGTGATCATCCTGACCGCCTTTGGGACCGTGCAGGATGCGGTGGCGGCCATGAAACTCGGCGCCTACGACTTTTTGATCAAGACCGTCGACCTGGAGGGCATGGACTCGGTCCTCGAGCGGGCGTTGGAACTCCTGACGCTCCGGCGTCGCGTCCTCTTCGAGATGGAGCATGCAGGCAGCCAGTACACCCTGGAAAACTTGGTGGCGCACAGTTCGGCCATGCAGCATCTGGTGACGCAGTTGCGCGACGTGGTACAGAACCCGAAAGCCACGGTCCTGCTCCAGGGTGAAACCGGGACGGGCAAGGAGTTTATCGCGCGGGTCCTGCACCACAATAGCAGCCGCGCCTCGGCGCCCTTCATCGGAGTCAATTGCACGGCGATCCCCCGGGACCTGTTCGAGAGCGAACTCTTCGGCTACGAACGGGGCGCGTTCACCGGAGCCGGCCAGCGCAAGCTGGGCCTGCTGGAACGGGCCGAAGGCGGCACCATGTTCCTGGACGAGATCGGAGATCTCGACCCCGCCATGCAGGCCAAGCTGCTCCGCGTCCTCCAGGAACGATCCTTCAGGCGGCTGGGCGGGGCCGACGATATCGCCGTGGACTTTCGGCTCATCGCCGCCACCAACCGCGACCTCAAGAAGGAAGTCGCCCGCGGCACCTTCCGGGAGGACCTTTTCTTCCGTGTGAACATGGTGCTGTTCGAACTGCCGCCGCTGAGGAAACGTTCGGAGGACATCCTTCCCCTATGCCTGCGCACCCTGATGCGCGCCAACAAGGAGTTCAATAAGGAGGTCCTGGACATCGAGCCGGATGCCCGCGTCATGCTGGAACGGTATGCTTTTCCGGGCAATGTCCGGGAACTGCAGAACATCATCGAGCGGGCCCTGATATTCTGCCACGGCAAGACACTCACCGCCGCCGCCCTCCCGCAAGAGCTGCGGCAGACTTCCCCGCCGGTCACCACGACGGCGACCACGGGCGCCGGACAGGTCCTGCGCGTCGAGATGCCGCTGGGGCAGATGTCCCTCGCCGAGGTCGAGGACGCTATCATCCGGGAAGTCCTTCGCCTCGCCGACTACAACAAAAGCCTCGCCGCCAAACACCTGGGGCTCACGCGATTTGCGCTCGACCGCCGATTGAAGAAGGGGCAAGAGGAATAGCCCCGGTCCGTTCTGCCGGTCGAGGGCCTACTTCTTGAGCCGCACGACGACCGCGCCCATCAAGCTCTGGCAACGATCACATTGCATCGTGCCCCCTCGCCGGCTGGAACGCCGGATCGCAGCGGGGCAAGACCGGCCGAACCGAGATACGCCAGGCGTCAGAACGCGGATCATCCGCCTACAAGCCAACCGGCAGGTCTTTCGCTTTTACGAGGAGACGGGCCTTCCCGGTTGGAGCATCAGCACAATCCCCCACAGCCCCGGCGTGCCTAACTTCATGAGGCACTCCTTCCATCCGTCGGGAGACGGGTCCCCCGCACGTCGCGGCCAGATCGGCAGGGAAACGGAGGGGATACCCTCACAGGAGGGCAAGGGCATCCATACAGCGGGGCACACCACTGTATTGTCCTCCGTTCCATGTGCCGATCACTCCGACATCCCAGAAGGAGCGTTGCCCTCCCTGCGCAACGCGGCGACGCTCTCCTCCTCCAGCGTCACCGTGAGGCCGGGCCGGCTCCAATTGCGAGCACGCCCCGGCCGTGTCAATTTCAGCTGCGGC
This sequence comes from Nitrospirota bacterium, assembly GCA_004296885.1. Taxonomy (NCBI): domain Bacteria; kingdom Pseudomonadati; phylum Nitrospirota; species Nitrospirota bacterium. The sequence goes on from SCVN01000023.1 coordinate 462,454, forward strand.
GGACAGGACCTGTTCGCCGTGATGACAGCATCCTCGATGCACCCGCAGTTCAGGCATCGCACGCCCGGAAGCATCCCCGCAGGCATTCTTTCCCCCGTCCCTTCATAGGTCTCCCGAATAGCCAACCCGCCACAGCGACCGCATCGCATGGCAGCGGCTCCCCCCTTGATTCCGGCCTTTTCAGGCCAGGCCCTGTGACATACCCGGCATGTTTTCTCGCAACAAAATCTCCATGTCCCATTTGTGAGGGAACAGGTCGATCAGATGCCTGGCATGGAGTCGGCTCAACGCCGACAGGAGAACCTTCCACGAACAACCGCTCAAAACATCGGCAAGCTCAAGAAACATCACTCGCCGGCGCCGACGCAAGAAATCCAGGATTTGGTCTTCGACGTGCGATGCCGTCGGCATCGTGAACCGGTGAGTTTGCATACGCCGTCCTTCAAGCGGGTCCTCATAACTTGTGCGGCTTCGCTGTTGGTGCGCGTAATCCGTGCAAATCCTATTCCCTTCTCCAGTGCCCCTCCTATCATCACGAGAGTTGCGTGAATGCGTGCAGGAGTTACACGATTGCGTCATGAGGCCCTCTCTTTTTTGTGCGGCGGACTGGCGCCCTCGCACTGTGCGCCATGTGCGATACCGCCCAGGCGACCGTCACCCCGAACCTACATCAGTCACACATCAGTCAATGGCGATGGATGATCGATTGGCAGGCTGCCACAGCCAAAGCGCGGGCGCCTCGCCCCAGAGGTCGCCCAAGGAAACGACCGTCCACCGATCCGACCTTCCGGTCGAGGGCCTACTTCTTGAGCCGCACGACGACCGCGCCCATGAGATCCCCTTGCTTGAAATCCCTCTTCGTGCTGGTGGGATGCTGGTTGTGGCAATCGGCACAGGCCTGCTCGATGGCGAAGTCCGCGGCCAGCCCCTTGAATTGATTGCCGTCCGCGAAGGTGATCACCGTCTGGCTTGGGTTGTCCGTCAGGGCCTTGAGCGCGGCGACTTCGGCCTCGGTTTGAGGGAAATTGGACGAATAGATCGGCGTCAGCGAGATCACCCCCACGTCCACATCCTTGACCGCGCCCTTGAGTTCTGCCGCCGCCAGCTTCACAAACTGAAAGGGCAACATGATGGCGTGGACATCCTGAGCCCAGTGCTCCTTGGGATGAATCCCCCCTTTCTTGACATGCTCCTCGACGTATTTCACGTAGACCGTACGAAAGGCTTTGACCGTCGCCAGCAGATAGCGAACCACCTGCTCTTTGGGCTCCGAGTCCGGTTGACCTGCCCGGCTCACCGGAGCCATCGCCCCCACGAACAGGAGCGTTGCGACGGCTCCTGCCATGATTCTTTTCCGCTTGCCCATGAAACCTCCTCGAAGCGAATTGCGCCCCATGCCAAGCCGCTTCTGCGCTCGGTGTTCAATAAATCAAGGTGAACCGGAAAATCAGCATGTTTGCAGCCCGAGGGGCGGCGTACATCTGATTCGCGCCTTGAAACTCGGAGTGCTCCCAAATCCACTGGTAACGGAACTCCCGGCTGGCGTACCAGTTCACGGCGAAGCTGGTCGCCTTGGTCGTGCGAACGTACTGGGCCGTGTCGGCAAAATTGAGCCCGAAGGCTTGAGGGTCGATGCGCTGTTCGGAGTACCGAGCCGCGACCGTCCAGGCGCCCCACCGGCCCTTCTTCGAGAGATCGAACGGCTGCCTGGGCGTGACACGGATGAAGGCCGGCTCGTCGTCCGTCACCGCGACCTCGGCCTGCGCCATCCAGGCTTCGTTTTGCAGCAGGCCCGCCTTCCCGGTGGTCTTGTCGATCTTGGGCTCCCAGGTATGGATGAACGTCGCCATGACGCCGAGCCGCCCGTAGAACCAGGTCATCTGCGGAAGGACCTTGGTTTCAAAGCCGTTGCCGGTGACTGCGGGTTGATACTGGAAGACGATGCGGTCCTGGCCCATCGTGTACATCGGCTGCTGGCACGCTGAATTCGTGCAAGCCCCGTAGAGAACCCCCACCCCGATATCGAATTGTCGAAAGGCGCGGGGGCCTTTGAGCAGAAACGGCGTGACCATGACTCTGGCCATGCCCAGCTTGTCGTTGTCGACCGAGGGCTCCGGCACGCTGGCACTGCCGATCGCCCCGTTGTTGCTGTTGAAGACGCCGAGATCGTAGCGGACGTGTCGATCCAAAATCCGGCCCGTCACGTTCGCGCCGAAGTCGCGCCGCAAGGCAAAGTTTTGGACGAGCGAGCGCTCGGCGAACACGAGGTCGAATTCCCCCTGTTGATTCTCGACGTTGAGCACCGGCTTGAACTGGCCCACGCGCACGCGGGCCCAATCATAGTAATCCCAGTCGATGAATGCGTTGAACAACTCGCTGCGGCGGCGCGGAGCCAGGTCCGGCATGATCTGGCCGCGGAAATAGTTGGCGATCCGGAAGTCCAGGATCGGACGAACCCGACGCAGCACGAACCCATCCGATTCGGCCCCCGGAGCATGTCCTGTTTGGCCGCCCGGGTAGCCATGGTAGTCGGCCTGGATGCCGCCGTTGAGGTGCAGCCGGTTGTTGCCGTCCGTGGAATAGAGGGAAAAGCCCCGTTCCTTAATTTCGGGCGACCAGCCCAACCCCCGCTCCATCACCCCCCGCTTATGCCCGCTCCCGACCGCCAGTGATTCCAACACGTTCAGGCGACGATCCAGCTCGCGGAGTTGCTGCTTGGTCGAAGGCGCACGCGGAGTGGCGGGAGAATGAGGACCCTGCACAGGAGCGGTCCGGTCCGTATTTTCCGGCTGGACCGTATCGGGCTCGGCGGCCCAGGCCGTCCCATCCAACACAAGGATGAGCAGGAGCAATCCGGTGATGGCCACGGTTAAAACGTCATTTGCATGCGGAACATCAACCCGTCTTCGTGGCTGGCGGCGCGGTAGGCGCGCGTCGCCCCCGTGAAGTCGGTATGGACGAAATTGGTCGTCAGCCTCACATTGGTATTGAGATACCAGTTCAGGCCGACGGTTGAGCTTTTGGCCCGCAAGACGTTGATCGTAGGATCGGCCAGGTTGTACGCAAAGGTTTCCGGATCGATGTTGAGCTGGGCGTACCGGGCCGCAATTTCCCAAGCCCCCCAGTGGCCTTTCGACGGTTCGACCGGATAGCGGGGCTGCACATGGCCGAAGGTGGCCGTGTCGTCCGTCAGAAACCAGGAGGCCTGGGCCGACCAGGACTCGTGCGTCGTGCGGACCGATGGCCCCCCGGTGACCAAGCGCAGTTGTTGCGTGCTGCGCACATACTGACCGAGCAATCCCAGCCGTCCCACGTACCAGGCCACCTGGGGCGAAATGCGGATACGCTGGCCGTCTCCGGTGACATTGCTGTTGTATTGAAAGAAGGTGTAACTGAAAGTTTCCGTCTGCATCGGATCCTGCCCGCTGCTCCCCTGCTTGACCGACCCGACGCTCATCCCAACGCCATACCCCAGGCCCCGGAACATACTGGTCGTGGAGGCGACGAACGGACGCGAGAAGATCCGCGCCTCCAGCGTCTTGGCCGATCCGGTGGCGGCGCTTTCCTGGTAAAAATTCGCGTTGGGCACGCCGTTGAACACGCCCAACTGATATTCAAAGAGGCCCCGTTCATAGACGCCCCAGACCATCGCCCCCAGGTCGCGGTTCGGCAGCAGATTGCGTGTCAGCGATCGCTCCATGAAGCTGAGGTTCTGCGGCGCCTGGAGCATCTCCAGGCCGATCGGGCTCTTGAACTTGCCCATGCGGATCCGGAACAGCGAAAAATAGTCCCATTCGCCGAACGCATCCGGAACTTGCACACGTCCCTGGACGTTCGGATTATTGGTAAAGCCATTGCCGAAATCCGGCGTCATGTAGCCGCGGAAGTACCGCCAGAGGCGGAAATGCACCATGGTCCGAGCCCGCTCAACAATGAACGTGCTCGGGTTCACGCCGGGATTCGCGCCATTCTGGCCGCCCGGAAAGGTCCGCAGATCGGTCTGCAGCAACACCGGCAGCCGCAGGAAGAAATCGCCGTCGCCGGACATGAGAAAGAACCCGTTGTGCCTGGTGTAGCCGCCGATCATCCCGGCCAACCCCTGATGTTCCTCCGTCCCCACGAGCACCCGTTCAAGTTCACCGACGCGCTGACTGAGCTTTTGCACTTGTTGGTCAAGTTCGGGACTGAGACTGTCTTTGGGAGCCGGCGAGGGCTGAGGCTGGGATGATGGCTCTTCACCGAGGCGCTGCGCCTGCAGGCGCTGGAACGTCTTCCGCAGCTCGTCCACTTCCTGAAAATCGATCGGCGGAGCCCCGTCGCGTTCGTCCACAATCGGCGGAGGCAGCGGCGCAGGTTGCGGGAGCCGGTCCGGCTCCGTGGCGGGACCGGCGTGAGGCAACCTCGCACGGGCCTCCTGCAGTCGCTCCCGCGCCGCATTCAGCTCAGCCTCATCGATGGGCGGCACTTCGTCGTAGTAGCCGAAATAGGGCTCGACGGCCCAGACCGGCTGGGCCCAGTTCATGCACAGAATGGCCGCGGCCACGCCGAGCCGCCGCTTGAACAAGCGTGAGGATTCGTGGCACCATTGAGCGAGTTGCGAGACTGTCATCGTCGGACAACCTTTCGTGAGGAGGACGCCATGCCGAGGCGCCTGAGGAGCCCATCCGGAGCCATCCTGGCTTGTGCCCTATGGGGAATCGCGGCCTGCTCGACCGGTCCGATGAGCGGCCCCCATGCCGAACGGCTACGTACGCCGGAAGGCCTCGCGGAATGGAATCAGCAAGAACTGAGCCTACGCGGAGAGGTACGCGCCACGGCCGATCAGTACGGGCGTGCCAAGTCTCTGGATGCTCTGCAGAGCTACGAGAAGTCGGTCCGCGCGTTTCTCGATCACGGATTCGCCCTTTACCGGGCCTATCGGGCGGCCCGTTTGGACCCTCCGCCCGATCTCATTCCTTCGCTGGAACAGCGCACGGCTTGGCTCATGGACGTGGCGGAGGAGTACATCAAGCTCGGCAGCGTCGCGATGGGGGAAGGAATCGCGGCGGACGTGGTGCACGACTATTCGGATCTGCCGGTGCTGGCGCCGGCCCAGCGGCGCGCCGAGGCCGTGCTCATGCGGTACCGCTATCGGCAGGACTACTAAAACGCTAGTCTTCGGAGACGACGGTCCACTCGACCAGACGGCCGTCCCGAAAGACGAGGTCCCATTCGTAGGGCCGGTCGAGCATGGCCAGGTACCGGAATCGGGCCATGGCCCCGACGGCAAACCGCTCCGTGGGCTTCCCGTACAGCCGCAGCACCTCTTCCATCGTTGCGCCCAACTCCAGGCCTTCTTCCGTGCGCAGCGACATCGTGTGCGCCAAGGGGGCATAGCAGACGCCGGCGAGCGGAGGGTCCTTGGAAACCGTAATGGCATCCACGCGACTGTTGACTTCCAGCCGCAGGAAATAATGGCCTTTGGCGTCCTTGGCGTTGTAGAGATACGACACGGTGTCGCCGGTCAGGGACGGCACCAGGCACGGCGACGCGCCGAGCTTGCGTTCCACATCCGACGCCCCGTCGTGGCCCACCAGCACGGTGGCGATGCCTAGGTCATGCACGATGCCCGCCGGCTCGGCAGCCCAGACCTGACCACTCTCCGCCGACAACAGGAGTAACATCAGGCACCTTCCCCCGGTCCGAATGACGCTCTTCATAATCCAGCCCCATCTCCCATGGCCATGTGGTGGAACAGCAGTTTTTATATAGAGCAATGCGCATGCCACGCTATCCCGTCCCGATAGCCTTACAATCTGACCGGCCGTCTGGATTATTGAGCGAACGCGCACAGGCCGCACTGTGCACGACCTCAATGAACCGGCATGGCCAAGGACACAAGGTTGGTCCCGTGGGCCATGGCAGGCAGAGGGCGCTGCTTCGATTTCGGGGGCATACCGAGACTGAAGAGGACTGGAAGACAGGACGGATAGACAGTCGAACCGATGCTCGCTCGTGCATTCGAGTTCAACCCAGGGGCAGTCGTTGTCAATGCAAATGGCGGACTAACCGGGCAAGGACGGAAGGACTCTCGCCTGCCGATGGCAAGACAGGCGCTGACGGTGCAAACCGCACCGCCGCTACGCCCACAAGCCGCTCCCTTTGCGGGACGCCTCCGCAATCCTCCGTATCAGCCGACCAAGACAGCGCCCCGCTATCCGCCGTTGCGCCTTTCGCGCCAGAGAAGCTCCGGCCTGTGAAACACTATGCGGCGATACTGCTCCGGATACCACTCTCTGCAACAGTCGAGACACATGCCATGCGAGAAAATGGCCTCGGAATGCTCCTCAATGTACTCCTCAAACTTTCTCCACTCATCCCGGCTGTCTCGAATCTTCTTGCAGGAGGCGCAAATGGGCAAGAGGCCGCGCAGGCCCCTGCGCGGCTCTTTATGCATGAGGATCAACAGAACCGTCACCCAGATCGCCAGGACCGCCAGTGCCCGGTTGAGTACCCCCATCCAGACAATGCCGTCCTGCGAAGACAGAAAAAACCCGACAATGGTCAGCAGCGTTCCCGCCGAGGCTGCGATCAGCGTATCGTGTCGCAACGAGGGCCAGAGGGTCACGAGCACCGCCCCGACATACAGCATCGGAACCGCGACGCCATGCGGGGCCACTAGGTCCAGAGCAAACACGGCGACCGACCAGATCATGGCCGCCACCACCGATTGGAAACGCTTCGTCTGTTCCGCCGCCGTCATCAGTACCCCCAAGGCAAGTGCCGCCCACTCACACGAGTGTCCTGTGCCCCCGCCTCACGGTCCCAAGCGAATCGCCACGTGCCGCCGGCGCGGGCCTCTCCCCGATGCCGGCGCCGAGGAGCGTCCCGCCAAACGGAGCCAGGTCCGTCGCTCGACAATGTGAGCGTCCACCACCTCGCCGCAATTCATGCAACGCCAGACGTGCAGCCAAATGGAGCTGCTGGATTCTTTCAAGTCCAACAGATGATCTTCGGCCATCAGCCCCTGACATCGTGCGCATTGCAGGGCGGACTTCTTCATACGGAATCTGGCCTCGTCACTCCCGCACAAAATCTGTCGAAGCGGAATGCACGGCCGCAAACCGATCGCGCTTCACCTGCATCAAGCGTCGAATCAGCTCCGGCAACCGTGCCCCCACTTCCCACTTCGGCACAAAGCCATCGGCGCCGGCCGCTTCGGCCGTTCGCCCGTAGGCTTCCTGGTCATGCAACGTCACAATGATCACCAGGGGCACGGGCGTCCCGGCCTTGATACGCCTGGTCACTTCCAAGCCGTTCATCAAGGGGAGGGTCAGATCCACGACGACCACGTCGGGACGAAGACGCGCAACAAGTTCCAGCCCCTTGGCGGCCGAATAGGTCCCGCCCACAATTTCGAACGCCTCATCGTCGGCGAGCAACTGCCTGACGGTCTTTAAAAATTGGGGATTATTGTCAACCAGCAGGATTCGAATCGCCGGCATCGCCTGCCTCGCCGCTCGTGTCATTGCCCTGTGCTTCCATACCCCCTGCACCAAGCCCTTCCGTCCAAGCTACGCTGAGGCAGGTACGGGATCCCTTGCAAAACCCGATCCTGTGCCGATTACCGGAAACCCTCATGGAAGTTGAAGAATGATCGCGCAATAGATGAGGCGCCTCCGGCATCGCACTGTGCGCCCCGTGCAATATCGCTCGACCGGCTATCACCTCGATCCGCATCAGACAATAACAATGGACGATCAGTTGGCAGGCTGCCGCAGCCGAAATCCCGGGGCCTTTTGTCGGCTGCCTGAAGGTGCGGTTACACAACCGTCCGCTCTTGCCGGTCGCCCCCCGCCGCTTTCAGTTCCAGTATCGGATCTGAGTCGCGATGGGCTGCGGCCTGCTTCCGGCCCCAGCAAGCCGGACCCAGGTCCGATTGACGGAGCAAGGGGGAACGTCGGCGAACCAAGGTCCGGGCTTCTCGGAGGGATATGGGAGTCGGGTACGGCCCCGCGGTCTCTATTAGGAAAACCTCGATCGGTACGATCCGGGCCTGGCGCGACGCCAATCGCTCCCGATGGATTCGCGTGACGGTTGCCGGCTGCGTCAAGAGACTGCCCTTGCACGATGGCAGGCCCGACAACAAGCCCAACGCACAGGACCGCGCTGCGCAGGACGTGCTTCACGCCCACTCCTTCGTACGCTCACTGTCCCTCGACCGACGGGATTGCTTCTGAATCGGTCGCCGTCGCTTCTACGGAGACAGTTCCGCGATACTCAGCTCGACACTTTTCGGTACGGATGCCGTGCCTTGCGCCTCGCGGTCCTCCGACGTCGCCTTCGGTCGATCACGGTCGGCAAGCAGGTTGGCCGTCATGACCTCCCGGGCTATCGACTCCGCGTTCGGCAGTTCATCGGCATAGATGTCCGTCTCGTACTCCGAGGTGGAGACGGTCGCGAGCGAGGACCAGACGGACTGACCCGACTCGGCGACCTTGATCTGCGTCACCGTGGAGAGCCCCGGCCTGACGGGATGTTCCCGGATCTCGTCTTGCGGCAGGGAAATGCGCACCGGCACACGCTCGACGATGTGAATAAAATTGCCGGTGGCATTGTCCGGAGGCAAGAGGGCGAATGCGCTGCCGGTTCCGGGGACCAGGCCTTCGACGGTGCCGTGAAATGTCAGCCGTTCGCCGTACAAATCGACGCTGACCGAGGCGGGCTGGCCCGGCCGCACCAATTGCAGCTCGGTTTCGCGCAAGTTCGCCTCGACCCAGAGGTGGTCCAGGGGGACGATCGTCATCAAATCGCTGCCCGGTTTGACCCGATCCCCCACCTGGGCTCTCCGTTTGGCCACGTATCCTGACACCGGCGCCAGGATTTGCTGCCGCTTGTATTCCAGATAGGCGTCGATGAGTTCATGCTTGGCCAACTCGACGGCCGGATGGTCCATGATGCTCGTGCCGCCCACTTGCGCATCGAGTACCTCGAGCGCCGCCTGGGTTTCCCGGACTTCGGCCTCCAACGCCCGGATCTTGTCGGCGGCGTTCTGCAGAATCTGTTTCGAGACCGCCCCGCTCGGCGAAGCCAGTTGGTACCGATCCAAATCGTGGCGGACCAGGTCGAGCTGGGCTATCTTGGCCGACACTTTTTCCTCGAGCTGTGCGCGAGTCTTGAACAGCGCGGCAATCCGGCGCACCTCCTCCCCGAGACGCCCTCGCGCACGTCCCAGCGCCGCGAAGGCCTCGTGCTCATCAAGATGGATCACGAGGTCGCCCCGGTTCACAAACTGCGTCTCCTCGGCCAACACTTGCGTGACGATGCCCGAGGCCTGCGCCGCGACCGTGACAAGGTTGCCCGTGACGTACGCATTGTCGGTCCGAACCCAGAAACGGTCGTAGGACCACCAGTGCCAGCCGTAGGCGCCCCCGGCGGCGGCCAGCAGCAGGGCCACCAGCAGCAGCAGGCGGGTCCGCCTGACGCGAATGGTCTTGGGATGGATTTTGGGTGAAGGAGGTGTCGTGGTATGCATAGCCTCAGCCGGGTTTCTGTGTGGGTCTGTTCCGGACGTCCGGGTTATGGTACCCGCCGCCCAGCGCTTCGATGAGATCGACCGTGGCGACCAGTTGATCGCTTTCCAGGGCCTTCAATACATATTCCTGCTCCAAGACCGGATGCCGATGCCGCAACACTTCCCGGTCATCGTCCAGCCCGCTTGTCAGACGCACCTTGGCCAAGCGCCAATCGTCGCCGAGCGAGGCCAGGAGTCGCCGATGGGCCTCGAGCATCTCGTTGGTCGCCTGCCAGGCGCTCAAACTGTCCGCCACGTCCCGCATCGCATCCAGCAAGGTCTCGTTATAGAGTTCCACGGCCGCGTCATATTCGGCCCGCTGGGCGGCCAACTCACCCCGCAGCCGCCCCCCTTCAAACCAGGGAAGGCGAAAGCCTGGCGCCAAGCCATAGGAAAAACTTTGGCCTGAAAACAGCAAGTTGCCCAACTGATTGGAGCCTTTGGCAAGGGTCAGAGCATTGAATCCGACGAAACCCGTCAGGTCGATCGTCGGCAGGAATTGCGTCTTGGCCACTTTCACCAACCGGGCCGCCGCATCGGCCCTGTAAAGAGCGGCGGCCAAATCCGGACGATGGACCAACAGCCCGATCGAAAGATGATCGGGCAGCGGAATCTGCTCCGGAACGACCACATGGCCCGTGAAGAGGTCCTTCGCGAAATCAGGCCCCTTGCCGGCCAGCCGGCCGAGCAAGTGTCGCTGGACATCCAATTGATCCCGCACACCCGCTGCACGCTTGTTGGCCGCTTCCAACTCCGCGATGGCCTGCTTCACGGCGAGATCGTTGTCCAGCCCCAGCCGGAACCGCGTCTCCGCGAGCTGCCGCAGGTCGCGGCGGATGCCGACCATCGCCTGGACAAGGTCGAGTTGTCGGTGGAGCGCCTGGCCGCGGAAGTAGGCCCGCGCCACGCCGGCGGTCAAGTGCAGCCGCACTTCGGCTTTTTCCGCCTCCTCGGCCGCCGTCCGCCCCAGAGCCGCTTCGAGCATCGCGCGGTTCTTCCCCCAGAAATCGAATTCGTACCGGAAGCTCAAGGGGTTGATGACCCCATAGAGAATCCGAATGCCGGCCACTTCGCGGTTCAAGGCCGCAAAGACCCCATGCTGGGAAATCCGCTCATAGGTCAGCGAGGCATCGGCATCCAGAAACGGCAACAGCCGCGCGCCTTCGACGCGCACGAGCCCCTGCGCTTCCCGGAGCCGGGCCGATGCGACCTTGAGCCCGGGATTGTCCTGCAGCGCGGTCTCCATGAGCCGGTTGAGCTCGGGATTGCCGAACTGCTCCCACCAACGGTCGTCCGGCCACTGCTGCAAGCGGCTCGTCACCTCCGCCAACGTCGCCTTCATCTCCGGCGGCTCGATGATTTCCGCCGGGGGATCGCCAGGCGGAATCCAGGCGCACCCGCCCAAGAGGAACAGGCAGCCGAGGCCGAGACAGACACAGAGATGCCGGGAGATGACGTATGAGGGGCTCATGGCACCTCCATCCCCAATTCCTCCGCCAGCATCTCCGGCAACTCCTCTTCGACAGTCTGATGGGCGGGCAACTGCGTCGGCTCCGCCAGCCAGACCAGCGCCGCCAGGCCGAGGAAGATATAGCTGGCCACGAGAAACGCATCGTTCAACCCCAGGATGGCGGCGGACTGTTTGATGATCGCCGTCAGCTTGCCCTGAACCATGGCCGGATCGAGCCCGGCGTCGCCCAGCTTGGCCGACACATGCTCCAACCCGTCGAACGATACGAACTGCCTGCCACCGAAATGATCCGACAGATTCAGTTGATGAAAGGGGGCGCGTCGAAAGAGCACGATCCCCTGGAAGGCGATGCCGAAGGCTCCGGCCGCAATGCGCAACAGGGCCGCCAATTCCGCCGCCCGCCCGACGACCCGACCGGAGAGGCCGTGCAGAGTCAGGACGGTCAACGGGGTGAAAAACGATCCGAGGAACAGTCCTTCGAACAACATGGGCCAGAAAATCTGGTCATACGAGTGGGGATCGTCGAACAAGCCGATCCAGTAGAAGACGCCTGCAAACCCGAGACAACTGAGGCTTGCAAGCCACCGAGCATCGATGCGCTTGCAGAGTTCGTGCATGACGGCAATGGCCGGCGCGCCCAGCAGGATCATGGGCAGGAACACCAGGCCGGCCAGAAAGGACGAATAACCCAACAAGACCTGAAGCTGAACGATAAACAGCGCGAGCAGCCCTTGGATCGACAGGAACCCGGCCGTCAGGCAGAGCACCCCGATCGCAAAATTGCGATGGGCGAACAAGCGGACGTCCACCGCAGGATGGCGCTCACCCAACTCCCAAATGACCAGGCAAGGCAGCGCCACGAGGATGGCAACCAACACCCCTCGAAGAAAGGGCGAGTCCAACCAGTCAAAATCGTTCCCCATGTTCAGCAGCGTCTGGACGCCGCCGAGCACCAGGACCAAGAGGGCAAATCCGACAACATCGAAACGGATGAAGCGACGCTCGAACCCCCGACCATACAGCAACGAACCGGTGATGCCGGCGATGGCCACCGCCATGGGAATGTTCAGATAAAACAAATACCGCCAACCGAGTTCGTCGGCGATCCAGCCCCCCAGGGGAAGGCCGATGGTAAACGGCATCAACGTGAACAGCCCCCAGACCCCCAAGCCCAGCGATTTGAGCCGGTCCGGGTACTCGTTCAGCCACAGAGCCTGCCCAAGCGGGAGCGTGATGCCGCCGGCAAGACCGAGGAGCACCCGCGCAGGCAAAAACAGCCAGAGGGTCTGGCTGATGGCGCAGAGATACGAGGCGCCCGAATACAGGACAAAGGCGGCGACGAACAGGCGGTAATTGCCGACCCGGAACGCCAGCCACCGGGCGAGGGGGAATCCCAGCGCCAAGGCGACCATGAAATCGGTTTGGGCCCAGGTCCCGAAGCTCGGCAGAACCCCTCCGAGATCGCTGGCTGCATGTGGCAACAGCGCCACATAGGACCCGGCATTGAACAGCACGACCATGTGCCCCAGGCCGAGCATGAGGTTCAAGAGGAGAAAGCGCCAGCCTCGCAGCCGTTTGGGAAACAGGACCGGCATCGCGTATCCTCACTCAACCAAAATCAGAAGGATGCAAACGAACCGGCTCGGCTGCTGCTGTGGCCCTCTTGCAGTTGCATGGTCACACCTCCCGCAGGCGCCGGTTTGGCCGCGCGGTGCGTGGCATAGATCGCCAAACCGGTGAAGACCATCCCGCCGACCAGGTTGCCCAGCGTGACTGGAATCTGGTTCCAGAGCCACCAATTCGACAGGGTCACGTTGGCGCCCAACAACATGCCGACCGGAATCGCAAACATGTTCACTACGGCATGCTCGAATCCTTGGGAAAAGAACAGGACTGTAGGGCCCCAGATCGCGAGCATCTTGCCCGCGAAGGACGTCGACGCAAACGCCGCGATGACCGCCAGACTGACCATCCAGTTGCACAAGATCGCCTTCGTGAACACGGTGAGCAGGCCCGCGGAGCCATGCGCCGCGTAGTGAGTCGTCTTGGCTTCGGCGATCGCCATCAGCTTGGCCCCGACTGCGGAGACTTGGACGTCCCCTGCCATGGTCAGCGCGATCCAAAAAAACAGGGCATAGAGGGTGCTGCCTATGAGGTTGCCCAGAAAGACCCAGCCCCAGTTACCAAGCACGCGACCGATCCCCACTTGCCCCCCGCTCTCGACCGCCGCGCAGGGAAGCAACGCAAAGCTTCCGGTGATGATTTCCGCTCCGAGCAAAATGGCCAGTGCAAGTCCGAAAGGAAAGAGTATGGAGCCGACGATCCAGAATCCGGTTTCGACCGCGGCGGTGACCGCCATGCTGGTGGCCACGCCCAGATAGGCGCCGGCTAACATGCCTCGAATCACCAAGTGTCGAGCCGGCAAGTCCAGCTTGAACGCGCCGCCGGCCACCATGCTCTCGACCACACCTTGAGGCTTCACATAGTCCATGATGCCCCCTTCCAGACAATCGAACCGTTTTCACCGCCTCACGACAAAAACGCGACAATGCAACCTCCATGCCTCTATCATCACCAAAGCAACAAGCCTTCACATCCATCGCGCACACCTTTCAGCACAACCTTAAGATCCACGACACGCGCACTGTGCGCCCTGTGCGAAACCGCGCACCCGGCGATCTGCCCTAGAAAAACCGCGACGCATCGCGAGCCGCATGGCGCGGCGCCGGCCGGCGATCGGTGGCGCTCGATCGGAAAATCGGATATGATCGCGCCCGTGCCGGAGAGACATCGCTTCATTGCCGGACATCACAGGGCGTGGGAACAGCTTCCATTGCCAGAGACCGGCATGGAATGCCGGCCCCGCGCCCATGTCGCCGATTCATGGCTCACCCGGTGCTGACATGACGTGGTTCCGCCATCTCACGATCGGCCAGAAGCTCCTCGTATCCTTCGGTATCTTGCTCCTGCTGCTCGGCCTCAGCCTCTCGGCCATTCTCTTTTACCTGGCCCGCATCAACAGCTACGTGGAACGTCACGATCGCATCACCGTGCCGGCCATCGTCTCGGCGACGGACATGCGGCGGCGGATTTATGAGATGACCCTGCTGCTGCACTCCCTCAGGGAGAACCGCTCGGACGTCGATCGCCGGAACACACTCGACGGCATGCAACGACTGGAGTCGGATACGCGAAGCGCGTTAGCGTTCTACCGTACGACCCACACAGCCAGAACACATCCCGTGTTATTCCGCATGCTGACCCAACATGGCCAAGCGGCCATGGCCGATCTCGAGGATCATGCCTTGGATGAGACGGCCAAACTCCTGGAAGCCTTCGGAACCAGCTGGAGGGCGATGACTGCCCATCAGGGAAAGAGACAGGAGGCGGAAGCCGATCTCGCGTTCAACGAGGCGGTCGCGCTCACCCGTCAACTGACGGATAAAATAAACACGCTCATTGACTTGCACAGCAAAATCACAACCGAGATGAAGTCAGAGGGCGACTCCCTCTTTCGTCAATCTGCGTTGGTCATTCTTGCCCTGGTCGTCATGCTCGGCCTCTTGATTGTGGCCACCTATGTCATCGTGAACACCCAGATTGCTAGGCCGCTGAAGAGCCTCGCAAAAACCGCCGATCATGTGGCCCGCCACGAGCTGTCGGCCGGCTTCGATCCCTGGCCGGCGCAGGATGAAGTCGGCAACCTCGCCCGGTCGCTGGGCACCATGCTGGAGAACCTGCGGGACCGCACCCGCGCGCTGGAACGCAAAACGCGGGAACTCGAGGGGTTCACCTATTCCGTCGCGCACGATTTAAAAGGCCCGCTTCGGGAGATCGAAGGGTTTTCGTCGTTGATTCAGCAAAAATTTCCTGAGACCCTAAACCAGACAACCCGCCATTACGTTTCCAAGATCAGGACATCGGCCCTACGGCTCACTGCATTGATCAACGATCTGCTTCGATATTCACGGCTGGAGCAACAAGCCCTGCCCATGTCGCAGGTCAACGTGAGGACACTCATCGATCACATCCTGTCGGACCGCCTCCCCGCTGCGCCGCAGGCATCTCCTCTCATCCACGTCGCTCTCCCGTTCACCCACGTGCGGGGCGAACCGACCAGCATTCAGCAGGCTCTCGTCAATCTTGTCGGCAACGCCCTGAAATTCTCCCGCGACGCCGACCCGCCCGAGATCAGCATCGGCGGCGCAGTCCGCGCCCAGGAACGCATCATCTGGGTCCGAGACAACGGAATCGGCTTCGACCCCAAAGACGCCGACCGGATCTTCGGCCTGTTCGAGCGCCTGCACGGCCAGGAGGAGCATGAAGGGACGGGGGTGGGCCTGGCGATCGTGAAGCTGGTCATGGAGAAACACGGCGGCCGAGTCTGGGCCGAATCCTGTCCGGGCAAAGGCAGCACATTCTTTCTGGCGTTTCCGGACGCCCCGTCCGACGGAGGCACCGCATGACGATACCGTCCCCCATGCCGCTGCGCATCCTGGTCATGGACGACGAGGAACTGATCCGTCTCGTGCTGAAGGAGTCGCTGCAGGCGGAAGGCTGCGCCGTCACCACGGTCACCGATGGACGAGCCGGGCTCGACGCGCTCCAAGCGTCGCCGTTCGACTGCGTCATCACCGACCTGCGCATGCCGAGAGTCACCGGCTGGGAAGTCCTGCGCTGGGTACGGGAACATCAGCCGGACGTGGATGTGATCGTGCTCACGGGGCACGGCGAAGTGCCGTCGGCCGTGGAGGCGATCAAAGCAGGCGCCTGCGATTATGTGGTCAAGGAAACCCCGTTTAACGAGGGCCCCGTGAAGGCCGCGCTGGCCAAATTGCTCGCCGTACGAACGTTACGACAGGAGAATCTGGCGCTCAAGCTCGCGGCCCGCATGCCGGGCCTCGAGCCAATGGTTCCGGGAATCAGTCCCGCCTGGAAGAAACTGATGGAGACCGTGGAGAAGGTTGCGCCGTCCAATGCGCCGGTCTTGATCCAGGGCGAAACCGGCTCCGGCAAAGAGGTCGTCGCCGGAACCCTCCACCAGCTCAGCCCCCGGCGCGAGGCGCCGTTTCTAGCGGTCAACTGCGGGGCGGTCAGCGGTCAGTTGCTCGAAAGCGAATTGTTCGGGCACGAGAAGGGGGCCTTCACCGGCGCCGCGACGGCCAAGAGCGGCTTGTTCGCCGCCGCCGAAGGGGGCACGCTGTTCCTGGACGAAATCAGCGAAATGAGCGGCCCCATGCAGGTCAGTTTGCTGCGCGTCCTGGACCGGGGCGAATACCGCCAGGTCGGCGGCACGCGGACATTGCGCGCAAACGTGCGCGTCGTGGCTGCCAGCAATCGCAGTCTTCAGGACATGGTGCAGAGCGGTCGATTCCGCGACGATCTGCTCTACCGCATCAACACCGTCACGATCTCCGTGCCGCCCCTGCGGGAACGTCCCGAAGACCTGCCGCGATTGGCGGAGCACTTTTTGGGTCAGTTGCACGTTCCGGGCAAGGTCAAGCGAACCGTCTCCTCCGAAGCCCTGGCCCGGTTGTCCGCCTATCCCTGGCCCGGCAATGTACGCGAGCTGCGCAACGTGATCGAACGCCTCATCCTGCTGTCCGCTCCCGGCCGTGTCGAACCCATCGGCACCGAGGAATTGGCGTCGGTACTGCAGCCCATGCCTGCAAGTCCCGGCTCCGCCGAGCACGAGACGCACGGATCCCTGGAAAGCGCCGAACAAGCTCACATCCTGCGCGTCCTACAGGCGCAAGAGGGGAACAAGACTCAGGCGGCCCGGGTACTCCGCATTGACTACAAGACCCTCCTCAGTAAGCTGCGCAAGTATGGGCTGGAATCATAAAGAACCGGCAGTTCCGCCAGGTGCCTCTCATCTAAATCATCTGCTCGGGTAAACGCCTCCACCATGCTCACGGAAGGCGACCAAATTATTTTTCGCTCTGGAAAAATTCCACAGACTCCCTGGAAGATTTCCAGAATCGGCGCTTCTGTGTTGCATCTCTTGACGAAACGATTCTGCCTTATCGTTGAGAAATTGCCGCCTTGGGTTCTCCGTTATTCAAGGCACGCCCCTTGCTTTTCATTCTTTTACGACTCCCCATAGGAAGGTGGCGCAACGACTACACTCTAAGGAGGAAACATGCACCACCCTACCCGCGCAGGCGTTGCAGGCAAGCCTCTTTTGATCATCGGAGATGATCCGGACTACTGTGAACTGTTCCACGAAGCTGCTCGGCGACATGATGACGCAAATGAAACGAACATCGTGCATGGCATAGAATCCGCGTTGACGTTTCTAAAAGCCGCTCAAACCTCGCCCCATCTCAGACTGCCGCATCTGATTCTTCTGAATCTGAAACAGGAAAACAGCCGTAAGTTTATACGTCGATTCCGCGCAGATCCCGGCCTGGCTTCCATTCCGGTGGTCATGATGGTCTCCTCTGATGATCCGAAAGACATCAACACCTGTTATGCAAGCGGAGCAAACGGATACGTCGTCGCACCGGACACACTCGAAGGACTTGTCGTCCTGATCGCGAATCTTTACCGCCACGGGCTCGGCCAGAAACAATAAACGATGCTTCAGTTCGACCGCGCAAGCTACACACGAACCTTGCCAATGAAGATGCTTGTGCTCGTTTTCCGCCAATCCCTTGAAAAAGACCTGCTGCAATTACTGAATGAGCTCGACGTGCAAAGCTTCGCTCACGCTCCAACAGTCAACGGTACGGGCAAGACCGAACCGACGATGCACTCGTTCAGCTGGTCGGAACATAGCGGCACGATCCTTGCGGCTCTTCGCTATCCCCTGCGAATGCCTGATATAACTCCCTCTTCGCACGATCCAATTGGCATGAATTGTGCTTGGCTAATGAACCCATATGGACTATAAATCACTTCGCCCTTCGATACCGGACGGAGCCTAGCGGAACCAGGCCATCAGGAGCTTTGAGTGGTCCGAGCCTCGCTAAAAAATCCCTATGCCGTGGTGGCGATCAGCCTGATCATCGTCATCCTGGGCGTGGTGTCCTATCAGAAGATGGTCGTGGACATCTTCCCGGAGATCAATCTGCCCGTCGTCGCGGTGGTCACCTTCTACAAAGGCATGGGCCCCTCCGAAATCGAGGGGGCGATCACCCTTCGCCTGGAGCAGCTCTATCTGCAGGCTTCCTACATCGAACACATCGAGTCCCGTTCGCTGCCGGGCGTCAGCCTCATCAAAATCTACTTCCAGCCCTCATACGACGTCAACGCGGCGGTGGCCGAGATCACCAGCCTCACGTACAGCACCCTCCGCTACCTGCCACAAGGCGTCTTTCCGCCGATCATCGTCAAATTCGGCGCGACCAGCCTGCCCATCGCCGACCTGACCGTGAGCAGCGACCAGATGACCGAGAAGGAAGTCCGCGACCTGGCCTACTTCACCGTGCGGCCCCAGTTCGGCAACGTCCCCGGCATCTCCCTGCCTCCGACCTTCGGCGGCACGGTGCGGCAGATCACGGTCTTTCTGGATCGGGAAAAAATGCTGGCCCGGGGCATCTCGTCCGGCGACATCGTGGAGGCGGTGAACACCCAAAGCCTCCTGCTTCCGGCCGGCGACGTGAAGATCGGCGACTTCGACTACAACCTCTACACCAACAGCATGATCCGGGTCGTGGACAACATGAACGACATCCCGATCAAGATCGTGAACGGGACGCCGATCGCGCTGCGGGACGTCGGCAAGGCCGTTGACTCGACCATGATCCAGACGAACGTGGTGCGCATCGACGGGCGGCGCGCGGTCTACATTCCGGTGATGAAACAGGCCGGCGCCAACACCCTGGCGGTCGTCGACGGGGTCAAGGCCGCCCTGCCCAAATTGATCGGCCTTCCCGCCAACCTGGACGTGAAACTGATCTTCGACCAGTCCCTCTACATCCGGCAATCCATCAAGACGCTCGAGGACGAAGGGCTGATGGGCGGCGGCCTGGCCTGCCTGATGGTCCTCCTGTTCCTGGGCAGCCTCCGGTACACCGTCATCATCGCGCTGGCCATTCCCCTCTCGGTCACTGCCGCCTTCATCGGGCTCTATTTCACCGGCCATACCATCAACATCATGACGCTCGGCGGCCTGGCCCTGGCGGTCGGCCGGCTCGTGGACGACGCCATCGTCGTCGTGGAGAACACGCACCGGCATCTGGACATGGGCAAATCCGCCGCCCAGGCGGCCGGCGACGCGACGAGCGAGTTCGCTCTCCCCATGCTGGTGATCACCATTACCGTATTCCTGGTGTTTTTGCCGATCGCCTTCTTCACGGGCATCATCAAGTTCCTGTTCGTCCCCCTGGCCCTGGCCGTGGGCTACGCGATGATGGCCTCCTATGTGGGCGCCCTGAGCGTGGCGCCGGTCTGTCTGGCCTATTTGCTCAAGGGCCGGCATCACGGCCAACCGGAACAACCGGCGTCCGGATTGACGGGCCTGTGGCACAGACTGAACCTGTTCGATCCGTTCGTGGCCCGTTACGTCATGGTGCTGCGCTGGTGCCTGCACCACAAGGCATCGGTGATTGTCGCCGTGGCGGCCATCTTCGCCGGCTCGGTCATGATGGCCCCGCGCCTCTCCACCGAATTTTTCCCCAAGGTGGATGCGGGCCAGTTCATCCTGAACGTCGCCGCGCCGGAAGGCACCAGGGTGGAGAAGACCGAAGCGATCGTGGCCAAGATCGAAGATCTGATCCGCCAGGTGATCCCGCCGGCGGAGCTGGACCAGATCGTCGCCAACATCGGCGTGCCGCAAGGCTGGATGGTGCTCTATACCCCGGTCGTCGGCCCCCACCAATCCTTCATGCTGGTCAGCCTCAAGCGGGAACATACGATACGGACCGACGACGTGGTGGACCGACTCAGGGAACGGCTGGCGCAGGAACTGCCCGGCTTGAAATTTTCCTTCCAGACCGGCGGCATCGTCAGCGACGTCCTGAACTACGGGTTGCCGGCTCCCATCGACATCAAGGTCAGCGGCCCGAACCTCAACGAAGTGGCGGAGACCGCCTCGCGCATTCGGGAGGTCGTCGTCAAGGTTCCGGGCACGGTGGACGTGGCCGTGCGGCAGGGCATGGCCTATCCCGAACTGCACCTGACCGTGGACCGGTCCAAGTCGGCCTACCAAGGCCTCAACGAACAGCGGATCGTCACGGACGTGATCACCGGGCTCAGCTCCAACGTCCAGCTCAACCCGGGTTACTGGATCGACCCCAAGTCCAACAACGCCTACTTCGTCGTGACCCAATACCCGGAACAGTTCCTGGTCAAATTCGAAGACTTCCTGAATATTCCCCTCGTGGGCACCGATATCGAGCACTCGGGGACCTCCAGCGCATCAATGTCCCGCGGCAGTTCCCTGGCTTTGCAGCAGACGCCCTTCCCCGAACGGGCCGCCATGCCGCAAGCCAATGGCAACGCCAGCGCCCCGATCCTCTTGCGCGACCTCATCGAGGTCACGAGGAAGAACGGCCCTGAGACAGTGGACCATTACAATCTCCAGCGCACGGTGGATGTGCTGGTAGACGTGCCGGGCAACGACCTGGGGAAGGTCGCGGGGTTGATCGAGCAGGAACTGGCGAAACTGGACCTGCCCAAAGATGTCGTGGTCTCGTTCAAGGGCCAGGTGGACAGCATGCGACAGGCGCTGATCGGATTCGGCGGAGGCCTACCGCTGGCCGTGGTTCTGATCTACCTCGTGATGGTCGGACTGTTCCGGTCCTACCTGGACCCCCTCGTGATCATGTTCGCCGTTCCGCTGGGCCTCATCGGGGTGATCTGGATGTTGCTGCTCACGCACACGTCGCTCAACGTGGAGTCGCTCATCGGCACCCTCATGATGATCGGGATCGTGGTGTCCAACAGCGTCCTGCTGGTGGATTTCGCCAACCAGCGCCTGCGCGAGGGGGCTCCACTGGAAGAGGCGGTGGTGGACGCGGGCCGCCTTCGCATCCGGCCGATTCTCATGACCTCGCTGGCCACGATCATCGGCCTGGCCCCGATGGCGCTGGGCATCGGCGAGGGCAGCGAGGCGAACATGCCGCTGGCGCGGGCGGTGATCGGAGGCCTCTCCGTGTCCACCGTGATGACCCTGCTCTTTATTCCGGTCCTGCACATGCTCGCCCGGCAGCGGTCTGCCGCCCATTCGCCCACCGGGGAAACAGCTGATGAAACAGCAGCCTGAAGAACAGTATACTGACGCACAACCGGGTAACGGGCATCCCCATGCCGCAAGGGAGTTCCACGTGACGGAATCGGATCTGCCTGGCATGCCTCCCGAACCTCCCCCCGACCCAGGACCGGGCATCAGCCACCTCAAGCTCACGCTGATTGCGGCGGCAATCCTGTTCCTCGTCGTCGCCACGCTGGTGCTCCTTCAGGACCAGCCCCAGACCGCCTCCGCCCCTTCAGCGGAACCGGAAGCCGTCCAGACTCCGGCCGGCACCCGCCTGGTACAGGTCATCAAACCCCAACGGCGTGATCTGACCAGGACGCTCAGCCTCCCGGCCAACATCGCTCCCTGGTATCGGGCCACGCTCTATGCCAAAGTCTCCGGCTACTTGAAGTGGATCGGGTTCGACAAGGGCGACGAGGTCAAGAAAGGCCAGGTGCTGGCCGTGATCGACGCGCCGGAAGTCCAGGACCAGTATGAGCAGGCGGAGTCGGACTACGCCATCAAAAAACTGACCTATGAACGGCTCCTGAGCGTCTGGAAAGAAAATCCCGACGTGATCGCCAAGCAGGACGTGGACGTCGCCGCGGCGGCGGCGGAAGGGGCCAAACAACAGATGGAACGGCGGCGCACCTTCCTGGAGTACACCAAGATCACGGCGCCCTTTGCCGGCACCATCACGGCCCGCTTCGCCGATCCCGGCGCCATGATCCAGTCCGCGATCAGTTCGTCCACCCAGGCCAACCCCCTTTTCACGCTCATGGACCTGGATACCGTCCGGGTCTACGTCAGCGTCCCACAAGAAAGCGCCCTGCTCGCCACGGCCGGCGTGCCCGCACTGCTGACCATCAAGGAAATGCCGGGGGTGCAGATCAAGGGCCAAATCACACGTACGACCGAATCCCTGGACCCGGCGACCCGCACCCTCTTGGTCGAGATCGACTTGCCCAACAAAGACCACCGCCTGCAACCCGGCACATTCGTCAACGCCACGCTTGCGCTCGAACAACACCCGAACGTGCTCACCGTTCCGCCGGCTGCCATCGAACCGCCCTCGAACGGAAAGCCCAAGACCGTGGTCCTCGTGGAGAACGGCAAGGTCCGTCGCGTCCCGATCACCACCGGCATCGACGACGGGAGCTGGGTCGAGGTGGTGGACGGACTGACCGGCAACGAAGACGTCATCGTGGTCGGCAAAAACAACCTTGCCGAAGGACAGGCCGTGACGGCCTCCCCCTACGCGCTTCCGTCCGGCACGCCGGCCAAACAGAAATACTAGACCAACGCGGAATGATGAACGATGAATGATGAGCTCAGAAAATCCGTCATTCATCATTCCGCATTCCGCATTCATCATTCATCGTTGCCTCGGCAGAAAAATCCGGGAGCCATGGCGGGCTTCGCCGCCTGCTGCTTGCTGCTCTTCGCGGTCAACCCGCCGACCGCCGCGCCGGCCCAAGCAGACAACAAGGCGAGCTCGGCTGCCGCTCCGGCCGGGAAAGCTTCGAGTTCTACGCCGGCTCCATCTCCCGCGCACCTTCTCAGTCTGACCGAGGCCATTCGGGCCGGCCTGGCACAACACCCGTCGATCGAGCGCGCCCAGGCCACGTCAAAGAGCGCGGCCGCCGAAACCAAACAGGATCAGGGACGGCTGTATCCCTGGCTCGAAGCCTCCGCGGCGGGCGGCACCGGCTCGATTCGTGTGTTGAGCAGCGACGGCGCCAACATCCATGCAACCGGCGACTTGGCCTCCAGTTTCCGCAATCGGAGCGGATTTCACACCTACGGAGGCGGGCGCGGCTTTGCCCTGGCCGGCGCCCTGCCCAAACACAACATGAACATGACGACGGGCGGGTTGCTGTTGAACCAACTGATCACGGATTTTGGGACCAGCGCTCACCGCATCCTGGCCAGCCAGGCGACGGAAGCGGCGACGGAAAAAGAAATTCTGACGAGCAAGGCCCTGGTCATCCTGAACATCCAACAGGCCTACCTCACCTGCCTCATGCAGCAACGTTTCGTCGAGATCGCCGCCGAAAACCTAGCCACACGCAAGCTCATTCGGGACCAAGTCCAGAGCCTGTACAAGCATCAACTGAAGGCCAAGCTGGATCTGGACCTCATGACGGTCGAAGTCGAGAATGCAACCCTCGCCTTGATCAAAGCCAGGAACGACCTGGCACAAGCCTTTGCCTCCCTGAACAACGCCATGGGGGTCGAAGGGCCTGATCGCTATGCTCTGGAACCGGTGGCCATCGACAAGGGGGCGGCGCCGGCAATGGCCGAACTGGTGGAGGAAGGTCTCAAACAGCGGCCCGAACTCCTGGGCAGCCAGGATCGGCTTCAGGCCAGTCAGGAATTTCTCCAGGCGGTCAAGGCGCTCCATTTTGGCGATGTGTCGGCGGTCGGCACCCTCGGGATCACGAAATATGGGGATATCCATGATGCCGGTATTCCCTCCGACGGAGTGGCGCCCTTGTGGGGCTTCGGGGTCTCGGCCCGCCTGCCGCTGTTCACCGGCTTCAAGATCCAAAACCAGATCGTCGAGGCGGGACACCACAAGGGTGAGGCGGAACAAGAGCTGCAGAACCTCGCGAACGAAGTGACGCTCCAGGTCGTCAAGGCATCCCTGGGCCAGATCGCAAGCGCCGAGCAGATCACCCTGGAGCAGGAACGCACGGCCTTTGCCAAGGAGGCGGTGAACCTGGCGCAAGCCCGGTACAAACTCGGGCTCAGTTCCATCGTGGAGGTTGTCCGGGCGACGACCGCGCTGTTCGACGCGGAATCCAGGCTCGCCGAAGCCCAGTATGTCTACAAGAAAAGCCAAGCCTTGGTGGCCTACGCCGCCGGGCAGGAATACCGGAAGTATCCGTGAGGCATGATGGGTGACGGGTACAGGCGACACGGAGACGCGGGGACACGGGGACATGGAGATCGCCGCGTCGCCCCTCGCCGCATCTCCGCGTCGGGCGCCTCGCGCCTCACGTACGACGCTTCACGAGATACGAACGACAGGTTCAAAGGGAGAAAACGACCATGAACCGATCACATGGCATACGAAACAGCATCCTGGCGATCGGGCTGCTGATCTGCCTCTGGTCCGGCACAACGACCCTCGCCGCCGACACGCCCTCTCCCGCACCGACCGTCACGCAAACTCCGGTTCCGCCCGGTTCACCAAGGTTGACCTGGGATGAGGCCATCAAAAGCGGCGTCGCCCAGCATCCGCTGATCCAGGCGGCGCACCATGGGGTGCTGGGATCAGAAGCGGTCGGCAAGCAAATCGCCTCGGTGAACTATCCGCAAGTCTCCGGCATGTTGTCCAACTCGCTCGGCAACACCCGCGTCCTGTCCAATTTCGGCATTTCCGGATCGCTGCCTAAGCCCACGAACTACATGACCGACCCGGGGGCTCGCGTGGATCTGCTGATCACCGACTTCGGACGCACCGCCCACAAAATCCTGGCCAGCCAATCGCTCACGGCTTCGGCCGAGAAACAGGTCCTGACGGTCAAGGCCCTCGTCATCCTGAATGTCGAACAGGCCTATCTGGCCTGCCTGAAACAACAGCGGCTGGTGACCGTCACACGCGACGTATTGGCGGAGCGGCGGCTGATCCGGGAGCAGGCCGAGTCTCTCTTCCACCATCAAGTGCGATCCAAGCTGGATCTCGACTTTGCATCAGTCGAAGCGGCCAAGGCCGAGTTGGATTTCATCAAGGCGCAGAACGACCTCCAAGCCGCGTTCGCCGCCTTGAACCAGGCGATGGGCCGGCAGGAGCCGGTCCAGTATGTGCTGGAAGAAGTCCGCCCATCGCTATCGTCCGCGCCGCCGCTCGAACCCCTGTTCAAAGAAGCACTCGACCGGCGTCCGGAACTGCTGGGCAGCAAGGACCGAGTCCAGGCGGCGGAGGAGGCGCTGAAAGCGGCCCACGCATTGAACTATGGAAGCATTTCGGCCATCGGTGCAGCCGGGTATGCCTGGTGGGCCCGTCAGGAAGTGGTCAATGCCAAGGGCAACCCGAATAACCCAGGCGCACAGCTCGGCTGGTGGGGCGCCGGTTTTTCCTCCACAACCCCGCTGTTCACCGGCTTCCGCATTGAGGCCGAGGTCGAACAGGCCGAGGCGAATAAGGGAATCGCCCGGGCCACGACGCGGGTGATCGCCAACGACGTGGTGCTTGAAGTGGCCAAAGCCTATCTGAACCGGCTCACAGCCGAGCAACAGATCGCCGTGGCGCAGGACCGGGTCGCTCATGCACGTGAAGCGCTGACGCTGGCGCGCGAACGGTACAAGGCCGGCCTGGCCTCCATCTTGGACGTGACGACCGCCGCCGCCGACCTTTTGACTGCGGAAACCGGCTTGGCCGAGGCCCAATACGGCTACCTGGCCGGCAATTCCGCTTTGGCCTATGCAACTGGCGTGGAATACGGGAAGTACTGAAAGCAATTTTGAATTCTTAATGTTGAATTAAAGAAGATGCGCCCGATCGTCAATTCAAAATTGAACATTCAACATTTAACATTCATCCGGCTGCTGCCGGTCATGCTGGCCGTCGCCCTACCCGTCGTCGTTGCTGCCGCAGAGGAGACAACTCACCCCATGCCCAAGGCCGTCGGCGCATTCCTGGGGTACAAGACCGCGATCCAGATCGGGCTCGAACAACATCCCTTGGTGAAAAAATCCCAGGAGTCCGCCCTAGCCGCGGACGCGCTGACGCAGCAAGCCAAGGCCAAATACTACCCGCAAATCGACGCGTACGCGATTCAGACCGGTGGAAATGTCCGCCCCCTCAGCGCGTTCAACATCGCGGGCGCCCAAAACAAACCGACCTCCTACATCCAGAACGCCGGTATGATCGCGGACCAGATGATCTACGATTTCGGCCAGACTGCCCATACCGTCCTGGCGGAGCGGGCCAACCAGGCGGCGGCCGAGAAGAATGTCCTCACCCACAAGGCCCTCGTGATCCTGACCGTGCAACAGGCCTACCTCGACTGTCTCCGCCAGAAGCGCCTGGTGCAAGTCGCCGAGCAGACCGTCAAGGAACGCGGCGTGTTCCGCGATCACATCGCCCTGCTGCACAAAAGACAATTAAAATCCAAGCTGGAT
This sequence comes from Nitrospirota bacterium, assembly GCA_004296885.1. Classification (NCBI taxonomy): domain Bacteria; kingdom Pseudomonadati; phylum Nitrospirota; species Nitrospirota bacterium. The sequence continues at coordinate 488,788 of SCVN01000023.1, forward strand.
CTGGATCTGATTTCCGTCGAATTGCGGAACGCGGAAGTCCTCCTGGTCCAAGCCAACAATAATCTCCGTTCCGCCTTCGCCGCGCTGAATAACGCGATGGGTGTTCGAGGACCGGATGGTTACACACTCGAAGATGTACCGGTCATTCTCTCTTCGGTCGACACACTGGAGGCCCTCACCCAGGCAGGGCTCTCACAACGACCCGAGTTGCTGAACAGCGCAGATCGGATCCGCTCGTCGGAAGAGCGGCTCAAATCCGCCCAGTCGCTTTACCTGCCGACCATTTCGGCCGCCGGCATGGGCGGCGTCATCCATTTCAGCGATGCCCCGACCAACCAAGACCCCGGCGCAACTCCCGGCTTTACCCAGACCTGGTGGGGTGCTGCCGCCACGCTCTCCCTCCCCCTCTTCACCGGTTTCCTGATCGAGAACAAGGTCGCCGAAGCCCGTCAGCAAAAATACAAGGAAGAACAAAAGAAGACGGAATTGTCCAATAAGGTGGTGCTGGAGGTGACCGAGGCCTACCTGACCCTGCAGACAGCCAAGCAGCAGACCAAGGTGGCCGAGCAGGAAGTGGCCACCGCCAGGAACGCGCTGGCGTTAGCCGGTGAGCGCTACCGTCTGGGACTGGCCTCGATCGTGGATCTCACCACCGCCACCACATCGCTCATCTCTGCGGAAGTACAGCTCGCCGACACCAACTATGCCCTCCAGGCCAGTGCCGCCGCCGTCGCCTTCGCGACCGGGACTGGCTACCGGGAGTTTTAACGGCCGGCGCAGGGAGAAAAATCCAGACGCGGTTGACCCATTTGAAACGCCGTGCTAGCTTGTTTTTGACTTCGGGCCAGCTCCCTCGGGGTGTCGATGTTCAACAGAGCACTCATCTTGCGCAAAACAGTGCTGTTGTGGGTGATGCTGTGGATGGTGGCCATCCCGCTCGTCCACGTCCATCCCGAAACGGATCACCGCCACGGTGACATCGGGCATGCCCACGGCGGTACCGCGCATACGGTTTTTTCCTCCGACCTCCCCTGTGAATATGCAGCGCACCATTCCTCGTCCTCGCCCCCGACCATCGCCGCTGTGACCCAGGCCGCACATGACTTGGGTCACCCAGAGATTGGGTTTTCTCTGGCCGTCTCCGGGGATCGTTATCTCGGGAAAGCGGCGCTGACGGAGGCCTTGGCCTCTACCACGCCACCCCCTTTGCCGCAACTGAGCGGCTCGGCCCGCTCCGATCCGTTCCTAGACTCTCCTCCATCCGTTCTCTTGCTGGCCAACTGTTCGTCGCGTGCACCGCCCCGCTTGTTCGCCTAATCAACTCTCAGTTTCCTGAATTCGCACAGGCATCTTCGGCCGCGGACCATCCGTGGGAGCAACGGCGCTTTCCGCCTGCCCACTCGCGGCGGATTTCTACGTGAGGAACGCGATGTCGTACCTATGGTTGAAGCCTCTCGTGTGGCTTGGCTTGTCAGTTGTCTCTGCCGTCGGATTTGTGACGGGTGTTTGCGCAGATGAGGGCGCCTCCCTTTCTTACACCCTCGATGCCGTGATCGACCTGGCTCTGGAACGCAACCCCGCCATCGCCGGCGCCGCAAGCGTCATGGAACAAAACCATGGCCAACAGATTGCTGCCGGTGCATACCCCAATCCCAGCGTCGGTGGCTATAGCGGGCGTGGGCTCTTGCAGGACACGGGACGCGCAGGGATTGGGAATGATCCCAACACGGTCCGCTCGATCACCGAATACAACGTCACGGTCGGTCAGCCGATAGAATGGCCGGCCAAGCGTGCGGCTCGCCAACGCGCGGCCGAGGCGGGGGTGGCCGGAGCCGGAGCCGGGCTGGAGGAAGCGCGACTCAACTTGATTGCCGAGGTCAAGCTGGTGTTCTACCAACTGCTCCTGGCACAGCGGCAGTCCGACACAGCGGAGCAGAATCTCGTCATGGCGAAGGACGTGCTGCGGATCGTCAAGAGCCGGGTGGCAGCCGGAGACGCCACGCCGTTCGAGGCCATGAAGGCCAACGTGGAAGTGATGAAGGCCAATCTCGCGGTGACTCGATCGCGGAATGCCGTTCGTGTGGCGCGTGTCGGGCTGGACACGGTGACGGCGGGGGCACTGGGTCGGACTTTCGTCGTCAAAGGGGACTTCGAAACCTTCCGTCAGCGCACAGATGCCAGCGCCCTGACGACGTTGGCCTTCGAACGGCATCCAACCCTCAGGCGTCAACGGTCGTTGGTGGAGCAAGCCGATCACACCGTCGATCGGGAACGGCAGTCCAGGGTGCCGGACCTGACGGTGAATGGCGGCTACTGGCGGGAGATCGGACGGGAAGCCTTCGGGGGCGGTGTGAGCCTCCCGATCCCGTTCTGGTATCAACGGCAAGGTGAAGTGGCGACTGCGATGGGAGCGAAGCATCGAGTGGAGGCCGAGCTGCTCCGTACCCAGAACGAGCTGGGGCGTGCGATCCAGCAGGATTTTCAGGACGCACGGACGGCGGCGGAGCAGATCGACCTCTTTGAGAAGGAGCTTCTCAAGCAGGCACAGGAAACCCTTCGGATCGCCCAGTTCAGTTTTCAGCAGGGGGCTTCCGGCCTGCTGGATGTCCTGGATGCGCAACGGGTCTACCGCCAGATCCAGCTCGACTATGTACAGGCCCGCTATGAACTCTCGATCGCGCTGGCCCGGCTGGAACGTGCCACGGGTGGAACACTATGATCCCGCCAAGCAGCAGCGCCATGCACAACGGCCAGGTTGCACGGAGAGGATGGATCGCCTTGGTGGCAACTCTGCTGCTGGTCGGTTGCGGAGACCAGGGCGGCGAGCCAAAAACGGTTTCCCCCAATGCGGCCAAGCCAGGGCATTCGGGTCCGCACCTGATCCAGGCTCCCCCGTCGATTCATGGCCAGATACGGACGGAGGCTGCCGCTATACGCCCGATTCCCGAGATGGTCACCGCACCGGGCGAAGTGGCGCTCGACCTGAAGCAGGTGGCGAAAGTGACCTCGCGGATCGAAGGCCAAGTGGAACAGGTGCACGTACAACTGGGCGACCGCGTCCGCAGCGGGCAGCCGCTGGTCGCCATCGGAGGACCGAGGCTGGATGAACTGGTCCAAGAGTATCTTGTGTCCAAAGCGCAAGCCGACGTGGCCGAGAACAGTTTCCAACGGACCCAGAAACTGTGGGCCGAACAGATCGTCACGGAACGTCGGCTGGTCGAAGAGCGGGGCCACTTTCTTGAAACCAAGGCCCGCTATCAGCATGCCCGCGAGAAGCTGCTGAACATGGGAATGGCAGCCGGAGAGTTGCAACAACTCGAGCGGGACCACCATGTGGAGGGGCATCGCTATACCATCAAGTCGCCGATCGCCGGCACCGTGGTTGCGCAACATATCGTGCTCGGACAAGGGGTGTCATCGGGCATTGAATTATTTGAGATCGTCGACACAAGCCGTGTTTGGATCTTCGCCAGCCTGGCGATCGAACAGGCGCGCCGGTTCACAGTAGGAGACACCGCCATGATCGTGCCCAAGGGCGCCGAGCCGATCACCGCGCCACTCACCTACATCTCGCCCCTCGCCGACGAGAAAACACGGACGGTCCGTGTGCGGTTCGAAGTGGCCAACCAGGACGGCCGTCTCAAGCCGCAGGAATATGTGGAAGTCCGGCTGGCCGTACCGGCCGCCCCCACGCTGGCCGTGCCGGCGGCGGCCGTGACGTTGCTCGATCAGACCCGTGGGGTCTTCGTCCAGCGTGAAGCCGGCTACCTCTTCACGCCGGTCGAGGTGGGTCGCGAAGGGGAAGGGTGGGTCGAAATCAGAAGCGGTCTGACCGCCGGGGACCGGGTCGTCACCGACGGTGTCTTCGATCTCAAGAATGTGCTGCTGAAAGATCGCATCCAGTCGGGCGAAGGAGGGTGACATGGATCGCTTGCTGACCCTCTCGCTCCGGTATCGCTTCTTCACGCTCGTCGCGATGCTCATGGCCGTCGCGATCGGACTGTGGTCCATGTCCCATCTCGCCATTGATGCCATGCCGGACCTGACGCCGGTGCAGGTCCAGATTCTCACCCGCTCGCCGGCGCTGGGCCCGGTCGAAGTCGAACAGTTCGTAACGTTCCCGATCGAAGCCTCGCTGAGCGGGCTCCCCGGTCTCCGGGAGACGCGCTCGATCTCGCGCTACGGTTTATCCGCAGTAACGGCGATATTCGGCGACGACATGGACGTCTATCGGGCCAGGCAACTGGTGAGCGAACGCCTCGGCCGAGCCGTTGAACGCATTCCCCCGGAATACGGACGTCCGCTCATGGGGCCGCTGACGACCGGCCTGGGTGAGGTCTACCAGTTCACCATCCGGGGCGAAGGGTACAGTGCCATGGCCTTGCGGACTCTCCTCGAGTGGGATATCGGGATGCGACTGCGGGCGGTTCCCGGTGTGGTCGAGGTCAATATCTGGGGGGGTGAGGCGCAGCAGTATCAGGTCCTCGTCGATCCCGCCAAACTCCTCGCGTATCGGCTGTCGCTGCGACAGGTCTTCGAGGCGTTGGAACGGAACAATGCGATGGTGGGCGGCGGGTACATCGAACACCAGCGCGAGCAATTGCTCATCAGGGGAGAAGCGTTGGCGACGCGAACGGCGGACGTGGTCCGCATCGTGGTGGACCATGGGCCCGGCGGGGTGCCGATCTTCGTCAAGGATGTAGCCGAGGTCACAGAGGCCCCCGCCCTTCGGATCGGTGCGGCGACGGCCATGGGAAACGGCGAAACCATCATCGGCATGGTGCAGATGCTGGCCGGAGAGAATGCGCAGCAGGTAGTCGAGCGTGTCAAGACCAGAGTTCAGGAAATCCAGACCACGCTCCCGCCCGGAGTGGTCATCGCTCCCTACTATGATCGGACCCTACTCGTTTCGAATGTGATTCAAACCGTTCGGAACAATCTCCTTGAAGGAGGGCTGCTGGTCGTCGCGGTCCTTTTTTTGTTCCTGGGGGATCTCCGCGCCGGCTTGATCGTCGCATCGGCCATCCCGCTGTCGATGCTCATCGCTTTCACCGGAATGGTCCAGGTCGGACTCTCCGGAAATCTGATGAGTCTCGGCGCCATCGACTTCGGATTGTTGGTGGATGGGTCGGTCGTCATGATCGACAACATCCTTCGACGCCTGTCCCGGCAAGGGCCTGCGTCACCCGAGGCGAAACTGGCGACGATTCGCGCGGCGGGCCGTGAGGTGTTGCGACCGATCGCCTTCGCGGTCGGAATCATCATCCTCGTCTACCTCCCGATCCTGACGCTCACAGGGATCGAGGGAAAAATGTTCCGCCCGATGGCGGTCACTGTAATCCTCGCCCTGGCCGGTTCCCTCCTGCTGGCCATCACGGTCACACCAGTTCTGGCCTTCTGGTTCGCCCGACCCACGAAGACCGAGGAGGAAACACGGGTCGCCACCCTGCTTCGGCGGGCTTATGTTCCCTGCCTCCATTGGACTATGACACGTCCAATCTGGGTCTCCGGCTTCGCGGTCGGGCTGTTCCTGATCAGCCTCGGCATCGGTGCGACACTCGGCATCGAGTTTGTGCCCCGGCTGGATGAAGGGGACCTGGCTATCCAGATTTGGCGCCTGCCGAGCGTCTCGCTCAGCGAATCCGTCTCGACCGCCCTGCAGGTCGAGCGGGTGCTTCGTCGGTTCCCGGAGGTGACCGAGGTTGTCACGAGAACCGGCAGTCCCGAAGTCGCGACGGATGTGATGGGCGTGGAGATGTCGGATACCTTTGTGACCCTGAAACCACACAGGGATTGGACGACCGCTCAAACGCGGGACGATCTCATCGCCACCATGAAGTCGGCCGTGCTGAACGAAGTCCCCGGTGTTGGACTCGGCTTCACGCAGCCGATCGAGATGCGGTTCAACGAATTGATCGCGGGCACGCGCTCGGATCTGGCCATCAAGATCTTCGGGCCGGACTTAGAGGTGCTCAAACAGAAGGCCGAGGCTGTGGCCCGAGCGCTAGAACAGGTCCATGGCGCAGCGGACATCAAAGTCGAGCAGATCGCCGGCCTGCCCCTGATCCGGGTTATTGTGGACCGGGATCAAATCGCCCGGTATGGCTTGACGGCGGGGGAGGTCCTCGATCTGGTCCAGGTGACGCGAGTGGGACGTGTCGTGGGCACAGTGGTACAAGGGCACCGACGGTTCGAGCTGGTCGTCCGCTTAGCGGAAGAGGCGTCAGCAAGCCCCAACGCCTTGGGAAACCTCCTGATCCCGACCGCTCACGGCGAACTGGTGCCTCTGTCGCGCGTGGCCACGATCCTGGTGAGTTCCGGTCCGGCTCAAGTGAGCCGGCAAGACGTTCAGCGACGCATGATCGTGGAGTGCAACATCCGGGGACGCGACCTGGGCAGCTTTATGACGGAGGCACAGCGAACAGTGGCTGAATCGGTCTCGATGCCGATCGGGTACGAACTCAAGTGGGGCGGTCAATTCGCGCACTTGCAGGGCGCGTCGCGCCGGCTGGCCGTCGTGGTCCCGGCTACGCTCCTGATGATTCTGGGCATGTTGTCGGTGACCTTTGGGGCGATGCGTCCCGCGCTGCTGATTTTTCTGAACGTGCCGCTGGCCCTGTCGGGCGGAGTTCTGGCTCTCTGGCTCCGTGGGCTTCCGCTCAGTATCTCAGCCGCCATCGGCTTCATCGCCTTGTTCGGGATCGCGGTCCTGAACGGCGTGGTCTTGGTCAGTCACATCCGCCGGCTCGAGGCTGGAGGCCTCCCCACCGATCAGGCCGTTACGCAAGGCACGAGGGACCGTCTGCGCCCGGTTCTCATGACGGCGATGGTCGCCAGCCTGGGCTTTCTCCCCATGGCGTTGACCAGCAGCATGGGTGCGGAAGTGCAACGTCCGTTGGCGACGGTGGTGATCGGGGGACTCATGACATCCACCTTGCTCACGCTCTTCGTCATACCGACGCTCTATGGATGGTTCGTAGAACAGCCTGAGTAAAGCACGCTCGTCTTCCCGGCTCTCGGCCATGCCCGTCCTTCCCCTTCTTCGATTTAACCGAAATGTTACCCGCCGTTGACCGGACAGGAACAGGCGCAAGGCATGATCACGTCGGCACGAAATGAAAAGAGCAGACGGAGGAGGGTTTCAGCAATGATCACATTACTCGTCATCGCGGCGGGGCTGGTGGCCTTGTTCGTCTATACGCTTGCGACCTTGTCCGGCATGACTCCCAAGAGACTCTATCCCCTGTTGCGAGTCAAACAGACGGACGGACGGATCACGCCGCTGGTCATCGTCATGCACCTTCGAGACAGAACCCGTCACGCAACGACACTGTGTCCATACAACTCATAACGCAACCGCTCACATAAGGAGGACCCGATGCTCACAGCCTTGCACCTGATGAAACGAAACCTGGTCACAGTGCCGCACTCGGCGACGGCTTTGGATGCAGCCAAACTGATGCGGGAACGGCGCATCGGCAGCGTGTTCGTGGAGCAAGACAGTCAGATCGTCGGGATTGTGACCGAGTCGGACCTTGTCCGCGATGTCGTCGGCATGAGCCTCGCCGCCAATCACATTCGCGTCAAGGACATCATGAGCAGCCCGGTCATCGGCGTCGACGAGCGGAGCTCGATCACCGAAGCTGCCGACCAAATGGAACGGAATGGCACACGCCATCTGGCCGTATTCAAGGCCGACCAGATCGTGGGCGTGCTCTCGGTGCGCGACCTGCTGCATCCGGTGTCGGTCGATGAGTTCTGAGAAGGCGAGTACGCTGCCGATATGGCCGCAGCTCTCGAAGAGCTGCCTGTGGTTCGGGGGAGCGATTGGACGCGTGTGTGACATGGACCTGACCAAGCTCTGGACGAAGGGCATCAAGCTGGTCCTCAGCCTGCTCATCGTGACGATCCTGGCGGCGTTGACCGGCGGCGTGGCCAAGACGTTCCTCGACCTGGGACTGCTCCTGCGCAGTCCGGTCGAGGTGGCCTTGCGCCAGGTCATCATCGACACTCTCATCATTCTGGCGGTGGTGGAACTGTTCAAGACCACCCTCACCTACTTTTCCGAGGGGCGGGTCAAGGTCACCTTCATCGTGGACACGATCCTGGTCGTGATGCTGACCGAGGTGATCGCCCAATGGTTCAAGGGGGGCGAGGTCACCCACCTGGCCATCCTCGGCGCGACGATTCTCACGCTGGGCGTCATGCGGGTCCTGGCCGTGCGCTTCTCCCCAATTCATGGAGAAATCGAACGCGAAGCCGCTTGAGCGTGCAGCTCACTTCAGCCGACTATTCCGGAGAGTCGCATGCGACAAACTCTCGTCAAGAATAGGGTGACGATCGGACTCATCTGTGTGGCGTTAGTGCTCGTGCTGAATATCCTCCTGCTGAGTTACAACACCACCAGACAGCTCCACATCAGAGATTCCCACATTCAGACGTACGAAATCCTATCGGAACTGCAAACGGCGCTCTCGATCCTGAAGGACGCCGAAGCAGGCCAGCGGGCCTACCTCCTGACCGGCGAAGAGCCGTACCTGGCTCCGTTCGATCTGGCAGGCCCATTGGTCAAGGATCACTTGCTCCGACTCCGAGCGCTGACGATGGACAATCCGCTCCAACAACAGCAGCTGGACAGCTTGGAGCCGTTCGTCGCCTACACCTTGACGGAATTCAGGCGGACGACCGACTTGCGACGAGTGAAGGGGCTTGACGCCGCCTTGCGGAGCGTCGTCTACAGCCCCGCTAAATACAAAATTGCAGACATCGAACGCCTGATCGCGGCGATGGAACGGGACAACCGAACGCGACTGCAAGAAGAAGTCCGGGAAGCGCAGCACAACACCCGCCAGACTGCCGTCACCTTCGCCGCCACGACGCTGATTGCCTTTGCCCTGCTCTGGTTCATCAACCGTCGCCTCCACCGATACATTCAGGCGCGCGATCACGCGGAGGAAGCGTTGCGGGTTAGCGAAGCGAACCTTCGCCAATCACAAAAAATGGAAGCCGTCGGACGGCTGGCCGGAGGCATCGCGCACGACTTCAACAACTTGCTGACCGTGATCACGGGATACAGCGAGGTGCTGCTCAAAAAACCGGACATGAAGGACCGCCAGCGGAATTATGTGGAGCAGATCAAGCAAGCCGGCGACAGGGCCGCCAGCTTGACCCGTCAGCTTCTGGCCTTCAGTCGGAGGCAGGTGCTGCAACCGAAAGTCCTGGATCTCAATGAGGCGGTAACCGCTATCAGCCCGATCCTCCAACGTCTGATGGGCGAGGACATCCGACTGACTCTGGACTTAGGCCGGATAGGCTCCATCAAAGCAGACCCGGGACAACTCGACCAGGTTCTGATGAATCTTGCGGCCAATGCCCGGGATGCCATGCCACAGGGAGGAACGCTGATCATCAAAACCGCCGACATCGAGCTGGATGCCGGCGAGGCCAACCGACATCCCGGTGCACAAGCGGGCCCACACGTCATGCTGGCCGTGAGCGACACGGGATGCGGAATGGATACGGAAACGCTGAGACATATCTATGAGCCCTTCTTTACCACCAAAGAACAGGGCAAGGGCACGGGGCTCGGGCTCTCCACCGTCTACGGGATCGTCAAGCAAAGCGGCGGTTCGATCTGGGCCTACAGCGAACCAGGGCTCGGCACGACGTTCAAGATATACCTGCCGAGAGTCGAATCATGCGCACCACCCCTCTGCGCACCTTCCCCAAGCGCGCTCGCCGGCCGCTCAACGGAAACCGTCTTGCTCGTCGAAGATGAAACGGCCGTCCGCCTGCTCGTACGAACCATCCTCGCGGACCACGGCTACACGGTGCTGGAAGCCGCCTCTCCGGAAGAGGCGCTTTCAATCGGCGCCAGCCACCAGAGTCAGATCCACCTATTGGTGACCGACGTGGTCATGCCGGGAAGCAGCGGGCGGAAGGTTGCGGAGCGCCTCGCCGAATGCCACCCACACCTCAAGGTCCTGTATATGTCGGGGTACACGAACAATGCGATCGCCCACCACGGCGTATTGGAGGCAGGGCTCGCTTTTTTACAGAAACCGTTCACCCCGGACGCATTGGCGAACCGTGTCCGGGAGGTACTGAACGCGTGACCCCCTAAAATTTACACATCCGCAATCTGCGCTTAATCAAGATGAGACGATGAGCATCTATGCTGGCGCTTGTAGCGTTCTCCTGTGAGCCTCGGGTTCTTTCCAGGGTGTGCCCCCTGGGAAGAGTGCCCGGGGCAAGGAGACGGCTAAAGAAAGGAGGTGAATGACATGAGCTGTCCGCATTTTGCGGATCACGAGACGAGCGGAACGACCGCATTGTGCTTTGGGATCATCGTGCCGTTCAAGCCGAGCTTGAACGAACGGATGCAGTACTGCGAGACGGGACTCCATCAGTCCTGTCCACTGTATCACTGCGCAGGCAAGGATCTCTCGCTCGCGATTCACCAAGAGGTTGCCCGAGCGATCGGGTAACCTCTTGTCTTCACCGCTCCGATGCCGAGAGGGGCCTATGATGCGCACCGTCTCCTCCGACAAAGAACTCTTGCTGCTCGACCTACTGGCCCGCACCGGCTGCATGACCGTCGAGCAAGTCGCTGCCACATTGCCCGAACTCACCTGGTGTGAATTGTTCCACATGATCGACGACCTCAGCCGCAGCGGCGCCATCGTCCTTCAACGGAAGGGGTTTGCCTACGAACTCCGATCAGGTCTTCCGGCAACATCCCCAACCAAATGATTTTCATAATAAAATAGCCGATTGACTTGCCACCTCCTGCCTTCTAAGCTGCTCCTATGGCCAAACTGGCGGTTCTCGATATCGGCACCAATTCGATCCACATGGTCCTGGCGGAGGTCGAACCGGACTTCTCCTACAAGGTCTTGGATCGCTTCAAAGACATGACCCGCCTGGGCGACGGGGCCTTCAAGACCCGCCGCCTCTCCGAAGCGGCCATGACCCGCGCCTTGGAAGTCATCCGCACGCTCGCCACCCTGGCCCACAACAAGGGCTACGACCGGATCAAGGCCGTGGCCACCAGCGCCGTGCGCGAGGCCAAGAACGGCGGCGAGTTCATCGAAGAAATCGCCCGGCAGACCAAGCTCCGGGTGCGCGTGGTGACGGGCCAGGAAGAAGCCCGCCTCATCTACCTCGGCGTGCGCCACAGCATGGACCTCTCCGACCAGCCGACGCTGGTCGTGGACGTGGGGGGCGGGTCGGTGGAATTGATGGTCGGCAACCGCGAGGCCATGGCCCAGGCCCAAAGCCTCAAGCTGGGCGCGATCCGGTTGAAGGACATCTACCTCCGGCAGGACCCGCCCACCAAGGCGATGCTCAAAAAAATGCAGCAAGCCATCGATCAGCAGCTCAAAGAGGCGCTGCGGCAGTTCAAAACTACATCGTTCGAGCGTCTGGTGGCGACCTCGGGAATGGCCGCGAACCTCACCGAAGTCATCTATCTCCGCCGCACCGGCCGTCCCTTGACGCAACTCAACCTGACCCGGATCACGCGCAAGGAAATCCAGGCGGTGGAAAGTTTGTTGACCCATGCCAGCTTCAAAGACCGGCTGGCCATTCCCGGCCTCGACCCGAAACGGGCCGACACCCTGCTGCCGGCCGCGATGGTGTTTCGCAGCCTCATGGACCGGACCGGGCACGAACAGATGACGGTCAGCGACAAGGCGATCCGGGAAGGGCTCATTTACGACTTCATCGCGCGGCATAAGGACCGCATCCGCACCGAGCAGGAAATTCCCAACGTCCGCCGCCGCAACGTGGTCTATCTGGCCCGGCGGTGCCATTATCCCCAGGTGCATGCGGATCACGTGGCGTTCCTGGCGACGCGCCTCTTCGATCAAACCGCCCCTCTGCACGGACTGGGCGAGCGCGAGCGGGAATGGCTGGAGTATGCGGCGATCCTCCACGACATCGGGTACCTCATCAACTCGCGCCAGCACCACAAGCACGCCTACTATCTGATCATGCACAGCGACCTCTACGGGCTGACCGCCGACGAGGTCGAGATCATCGCCAACGTCGCGCGCTACCATCGACGGGCGCTGCCCCGTGACACCCACGCCGGCCTGGCCCAGTTGCCGCCCAAAAACCGAAAGATGGTCCTGACGCTCAGCGCGCTGCTCCGCATCGCCGACGCCCTGGACCGCAGCCAGTTCTCGGTGATTCAAGACCTCCGCGTTTCGGTCGGCGAGCCCCTGCGCGTCACGCTCAAAACCGGCGGCGATCCCGAGTTGGAAATCTGGTCGGCCCGCAACCGGTCCGACCTGTTCGAAAAAGTGTTCAAGCGGCCGATCCAGTTCGAGACGGCCGGCTCGCTCACCCGCGAAGGAGTGCCTGCATGACGCCCCCCCTGGTCACGTTCAACCAACCGCACCCCTTCCCCGGCAAGCTGATCATCGTGGAAGGCATCGACGGCTCCGGTAAAAGCACCCAATTGCTGTTGCTGCAAAAATGGCTGACCGCCAAGGGCTACAACGTGTTTTTTACCGAGTGGAACTCGTCCGAGCTGGTCCGCGAGACGACCCGCCGCGGAAAAAAGAACAAGTCCCTCACCCCGACGACGTTCAGCCTGCTCCATGCCACCGACTTTGCGAACCGGCTCTACTACGACATCCTGCCGCCGCTCAAAGCCGGCATGGTGGTGCTGGCCGACCGGTACGCCTACACCGCCTTTGCGAGAGACGCCGTGCGCGGCGTCTCGCCGGCCTGGGTGCGCAAGCTCTATGGGTTCGCAATCCGGCCGGACATGGCCTTTTATTTCAAGGTCCCGATCGAGGTGGCCATCAATCGACTGCTGGGCGGCATGCGAGCCCAATTCAAGTATTACGAAGCCGGCATGGACATGGGCCTGAGCCAGGACATGACGGAAAGCTTCCGTATCTTCCAGTCCCGCATCCTGCTGGAGTACGACAAGATCGTGAGCGAGTACGGACTGATCACGATGGACGCCACGAAGGAAATCGAAGAACAGCAAAACGATATGCGTCAGTTGGTCTCCACGGCACTGGAACATTACAAACCGAAACGGGGCACGCATGGAAAACGCGAGACAGTATTTTGGCGACGGTTTGCCGTACCAAAATCTGAATGACCTCAAAGGCAAGCTGATCGCGATCGAGGGCACGGACGGCGTGGGCCGCTCCACGCACATCGAGATGTTGCAGGAGTGGCTCGAGGTGCAGGGCTACGGCGTCGTGACGACCGGCTGGACCCGCTCCAACCTCATGTCCAAGACCATCGAGATGGCCAAGCAGGGCAACATCCTGGACCGCTGGTCGTTCAGCCTGCTCTACGCCACCGACTTCGCCGACCGCCTGGAACATCAGATCATTCCGGCCCTCCGCTCCGGCTTCATCGTGTTGGCGGACCGGTACATTTACACGGCCTTCGCCCGGGACTTCGTCCGCAGCGGGGACCGATCGTGGATCAGAGACGCGTTCGGCTTTGCGGTCGTCCCAGACCTGGTCTGCTACCTGCGGATCGACGTAGACACGCTGGCCCTGCGTGTGATCGAGACCAAGGGCATGAACTTCTGGGAGTCCGGGATGGACTTACGGCTGGGGGGCGATCTCTACGACAGCTTCAAGAAATACCAGGGGCTGCTGATCGAGGAATTCGACAAGATGGCCGAGGAGTTCAAATTCGAAGTGGTGGATGCCCGCAAGCCGCCGGAGGAAATCCAGGAAGCGCTCCGGGGCAAGATCGAGCCCCTGCTCAAGAACGGCCGGACCCAACTGGCGTCGGCAGGAACAGGGGGGCCGATCAAAGAGTCGGCTACTGCGCCCCCAGCTTCCTGAGCTGCGAGGGCGTGAGCCACCAGCGCAACATCCCCGGTCCGGCCTTGGGCAGTCCCTCGAAACGGACGCAGCAGGCGCCGGCTTTCTTCAGCGACAGGCCGGCGACCGGCTGGCCAAACAGCAACACGCCGGCGGCTTCGCCGAGATGAGGTTCATGGCCGACACAGAGCACGCACGCCTCGCCCGGCAGGGCCGTCAGCAAAGGCAGGAGCTTGTCCGGAGGCGCGTCGGGAACCAATTCGTCGCAGATCCGAATTTCCAGACGGAGCCGCAACGTGTCACGGATAATTTTCGCGGTGTCGAACGCGCGAAGCAATGGGCTGGACAGGATATGGGTCGGTTCCACGCCGAGTTGCACGAGCCCTGCAGCCCCCTCGCGAACCCGCTCCGCCCCCTTGGGCGTCAGCGGCCGTTGGGCTTCAGACCCCTTCCACTCCTCCGGCTCCACGGCAATCCCATGTCGAAACAATATACAGTCCATTCCGCTCTCCTCCCGCACGCGTATGCGAGCGACGACTGTACCATAACTGTTCAGCCGGCGTGAAGCGCCGGAACGAGGGTGCTCACCATGGCCGGACAGGCCTTACGCGGACGCCTAGTGGGACAGGATCGGGCCGCTCGGTACCGGGCCACGGTGCTGCACGCCCTGGCCTTGCTGGCGGCGGGAGACCGCCGCGCCAAGACCTTGCACCGGCTGCGCACCCACCTGCGACGGCTGCAAGCCTATCTGGAGCTGGTGGGGGAAGAAGAAAACGCCGCGATCATGGCCCGTTGCGTGTCGCGCTTCAGCCGGCTTCGGACCTTGCAAGTCTTCAAGCCCTATCTGGATCACTTAGGGGCCCCCGGACGAGATCGTCGACTGGTGCACGAGCAAATCCAGGCCATGCAGCGCAGGCTCAAGGACAAACATGCCTATCGAAAAGTCGAACGCCTAGTCGAACATCATGCCCTCCCGCCCACGCCGGCCTCCTTCGACTGGATGGGCCGACGCATCATCGCCTTACGGCGCATGCATGCCGACCGCCTGCGGAAACTGATCGCCAAGACCGAAGCCGAGCCCCGCCGCAAGCCTCTCCATACCCTGCGGCTCATGATCAAGTCCGTCCGCTATCAAGAGGAATGGGCTCTCGGCGAACCCTATGCCAGGCCTGACCTTGTGGCCTGGCTGAAACATGCCCAAACCGTCCTGGGGAACTACGAGGAACGGGCCCAGTTCCGCAAGCTTGCGGGCAGGCTCGGACTGAAGTCCCGCCGCGCCATCGAACAGGACTGGCATCGGGCACGCGACCGCGCCCGCGCCATGCCGGACCATCTCCACAAACGGCTCGGCACCCTGGCGACAACCCGGTTGCGGCTGCTTCCCGGCCGCAGAACAAGCCTTTCTACAGCCTGACCGGAGAGTCCTTCATGAAAGCCCCCCGCGCCGCCGTGACAGACGGATGAACGTGATGGCGGACAAGGAAGCCGCTGCCGCGCCGAACCAAAACGGCGCGGCAGGCCCGATGTGGTCCCACAACAGCCCTGCCATCACGCTCGCCGGCAGTATGGTCGCGCCCACGACCAAGTGAAAGAGGCCAAACCCCGTGGCCTTCCGCTCTTCCGGAACCAGCGTGGCCAGATAGGCTCGCTGCACTCCGTCCGTCAATCCCATATAGGCTCCGTACAGCCCAAATAACAGGGCGATCTGCCAGGGAGCCTCGGCCAGGGCAAATCCGGCGGACAGGCCCGCGAACAGGCAGAACCCGCCGGCAATCACCCGGCGCTTGCCGAACCGGTCCGCCAACATTCCGCCTGGAATCGAAAGCAAGGCATAGACGACGTTGAACGTCAGGTAGACGCCGGAGATCCTGGCCGGACTCATGCCCACCTGCTCGGCTTTCAGAATCAGAAACGCATGGCTGAAATTACCCAGGGAGAAGAGCCCGATGACCAGGAGAAATCCCCGAAAATTCCGATCGAATCCGCTCAGGGACCAGGAGAAGGCCGGCCGCGCCAAGGGCGCCGGTCCATCGGCCGAAATGAACAGGGCGATGAAGGCGACCGCCAGCAGGCCCGGAACGATGGACAACCAGAAGACCAGCCGATAATCGGAGGACCAGACCGCCAGGATCAGCAGAGCCACAGCAGGACCGACGACGGCCCCGGCCGTGTCCATGGCCCGATGGATGCCGAAGGCCAGCCCCGATTGCGCCGGCGGAGTGGACACGGCAATGATGGCATCGCGGGGAGCAGTCCGGATTCCCTTGCCGACCCGGTCGGTGAATCGGGCTGTCAGCACCATGCCCCAGCCCGTCGCCAGCGCCAGCAGGGGACGAGAGACCACGGAAGTGGCGTACCCGATCCCCATCAGCAGTTTGTTTTTGCCGAAGCGGTCGGCCAGCATGCCGGAGAACAATTTGAGCAGGCTTGCGCTGGCCTCGGCGATCCCCTCGATAATCCCTACCACCGATTTGCTGGCACCAAGCGTGGAGGAGAGGAACAATGGGACGAGGGGATAGACCATTTCAGAGCTGACGTCCATGAAGAAGCTGACCCAGCCCGTGATCCAGACATTTCGTGGCATTCTTCGTGGCATTCGATTGTTCATGGTCTGACAGGAATGCCGAGCCAATCCCCATTTGGCTGAAATTCCGATACGGCCCCGATGCAGTCATCACGCAACACGGATTCACTTCTGGCTCTTAGCTCTTCCAATTGTCAGTCTTCTCCACCTCTATCAGGGTGTACTTTGTGTAGCTTTGACACTCGTGCTGAATACCAACTCTTGAGACAACAGATACAGATCTTGGTTCATCAGGTTGACCGCGACTCTAAGGGACTCGAGCATTTCCGCCTGTGTTCGGAGGTCATCAATGGTATAGAGGCCACCATCGCCAAAGAAGAGCGCGATGCGCTGCCGTTCGGTCTCAGAGCCAGGCGTGCCCAAGGAACTATCTTGGCGCCAGTCCGCAACCAAACTCTCTCGCAAAGTGGGAGTATCCTCACTTGCCGTAGTCAGATATTTCCACACTGATGCGGGAAAGAGCTTCGAGTGCTCCGGCCCTTCCCAGGCTTCACGTAATAGATTGCGCCGATGTTGAAACTGATGTGTTTCCTTCTCTATAAAAGCCGCTAGTCCAAAGCCCGTGGCCAAACTACCTCCTGTAATGTCCATAGTGGCGGCAGCGACCCCCTCCGCCGCCAGGGATAATCCTCCCGCGACGATACCGATCATGGCCTCCCCGACAATCGCAACGAGTGTCTGTGTGTGCACTTTCTTATCTTGGACCACTTGGAGCCGATCCGCGAGGTGAGCGGCCCGCGCTTCCTCACAGGCCGCCTCCGCTGTCACACTGTGGATTTCGTAGGAGACGCGCAACAGACGATCTGCGAGTTGCTGACGCAACTCCAGTAACCGGATGCGCTCGCGATCAGTCGCGTGTACCCCATTTGCTTGATAGGCCGCAAGTTCCGAAAGGAGATCCAAGACCCCAATGATCTCCGCAGTATGCCGTGCTTGGGGGGAAAGCTGGGGCGCTGCAGGGCGATCCTTGTCGTCTAGTGACGGCTGTCGAGGGACCTCAGACACCCTTGGGGCTGAGAGTCCTATCTGAAGACTCGGCGGGGGCTCGCATTGACGGCTCAGTGTATAGAAAGGGAATTCTTCATGGACTGAACCGTGTTGCCTCGACGCACATCCTGAAACCACGCACAAGATGATAAGAAGGAAATGAGCAGGGGATTTCATTTTTCAGCCCTATCGGACATATATCCGCCCACGGCCCTGTGGCGGCCATGCGCGTCAAGACACAGGAAGGGCGGGCCGGGCCACCACTTTCGTCCCCGGCCTGAGTTCATCGGTCCCTCGGGCCGCCACGGAGTCTCCAGCACTCAGATCGCCGAACACCTCGACTAGGTTGCCGACAGCCCGCCCTTTCTGCACCTTGACCCATTCGACAGTCTCCTGCCGGACGCGGATCACGAACGTGAGTTCGGTCGTCGTCACGACCGCCTTGGCGGGCACAAAGAGGGTCGGCCCCGATCGCCGTACCGGCCACTCCACCTCCGGAAACATGCCGGGAGCCAGGCTCCCCGCGGGGTTGTCCACGTCGATTTCGACCGGCATCGTACGCGTCTTCATGTCGATCGAATGGGCGATCCGAGCGATGGTGCCGGGGAAGGTTTGCCCGGGAAACGCGGGAACCGTGAACGTGACGCTCTGACCCGGCGCAATCCCTCCCGTATAGGCCTCCGGAACGGGCACCATGAGCCGGAGATGGGCCGTATGTTCCAACCTGACCAAGGGAGGGTTCGCTCCCGCTCCCCCGCCACCGGCTGGCCCCACCAACGCGCCTGGGTGCACGTTCCTCGTGGTGATGACGCCGTCGAACGGCGCGGTGATCACCAAATACCCTTCCATCTCTTGGAGGGTTTTCACCCGCGCGCGATCCGCCTCCACCGTCCGCTGGGCGATATGCACATCGTTGGGCGCGACAACGCCGGGAGTGGCCGCGGCGGCAACCAATCGCGCATGCGTGATTTCGTCGGAATGCAACTTAGCTTCGGCCTCAACCCGCTGCGCAGTCAGCTCAGGGGCCGTGAGCCGAACCAGCACCTGCCCTTTTTTTACCTGCGAGCCGCGGTCGACGCCAATCCAGTCCAAGATCCCTGTGACTTTCGGGTAGAGGTCCACGCTGAGAAACGGCTGTAGCTCTCCCGGCAGACGAACAGTCTCATCCAAGCGTTGCGCGATCACCGGCACGACGGCCACCTGGGGAACGATTCCGCCCTGGCTCCCTGCAGGCGATCCTTGACCGGAGGGCACGGCCTTCTCGACCGTGCGACCGTCGTTGTTTTCGATAACCAGCATCAGCACAGCAATCATGAATACCGCGAGCAGACCACCGAGCACGAACCATCGTCTCATGACGGGAGCCCCTTCCGTAGCGAGTCGCCGGGAGGATCGTAATAAGCGCTGTACGGATCATCCGGGTCCAGCGAGACGGCGACAGGCCGGCGCCGGCGCTTGATCAGCGCGAAGACGGTGGGCAGGATCAGGAGCGTGGCCAGCGTGGCGGCGACCAAGCCGCCGATCACGGCCCGGCCGAGCGGCGCCGTCTGCTCGCCCCCTTCCCCGAGCGCCAGGGCCATGGGAATCATGCCGGCGATCATGGCCGCGCTCGTCATGAGGATCGGACGCAGACGTCCCTGCGCGCCCTCGATGGCAGCCTCCTCGGCGGAACGGCCGGTCCGCCATCGCGTCTCGGCAAAGGACACCAGCAGAATCGCATTCGCCACGGCGACGCCGACCGCCATGATGGCGCCCAGAAAGGACTGGATATTCAACGTCGTGCCGGTCAGCGCCAGCACGACCATGATGCCGGCCAGGACCGCCGGCATGGTGGAGAGCACGATGACCGCGTTCCAGACGGATTGAAAATTCGCAGCCAGCAGGAGAAAGATCACCCCGATCGAGAGGGCCAAGCCGATCCGTAGGCCGGCGAGCGTCTCCCGCATCGGCGCGGCCTGTCCTCGGAGGGCGACGGTCACCCCGCGGGGCGGCTCACCGGCTCGCGCGATGGCGGCTGACACTCGATCGGCGGCATGACCCAGATCTTCCCCCGCCACATTGGTAACGATCGTGACCATCCGCTGCATATTGTACCGCGCATACTCACCGATCATTTTCCCCGGGGCGACCCGCGCAAGATCCCTGACCAAGGGACCGGCAGCGGCATTGGGCATGACCGGCACGTTCTCCACGTCTTCCGCGGACGCCATCCGGTGCTGCGGCACTTCAATCTGCACCTGGTAGGCGTTGCCGGAGGACGCGTCACGCCAGAACATGGGCTGGATAAACCGGCTGGACGAGGTGGCGGAGACGAGCGAACGAGCCACGTCGGCCATGGACAGCCCCAGCTGGCCGGCCCGTACGCGATCCACCGCCACCTCGACCGTGGGGTATTCCAACGGTTGGCCGAACTGCAGGTCCCGGAGGGTGGGAATCCGCGCCATCTCCTGCAGCACGCGCTCCGCATAGGCCCGATTCGCCTCGAGCTTGGGCCCGCTCATCGCGACCTCGATGGCGGTCGGCGACCCCATGTTCATAACCTGGCTGATCACGTCGCCCGCCTCGAAAAGGTATTTTGTGCCGGGAAAGCGCCCGGGGAGCTTCTCCCGAAGCCGCTCCTTGACGTCTTCGACGGAGAGGCCGCTACCCCGTTTCAACGCGACCAGGAGCACCGCCTCGTGCGGCCCGCTCGTCCAGAGGTGCACGGTGTTGACCGGATAACTGGCCGGCTGGACACCGACGAACCCCTGCGTGATGGCCACGTTGTCGGAACCGACCTCCTCCTTGATCGCCTCCAGCACTTGCTGAGCCAGGACTTCGGTTCGCTCGATGCGGGTCCCGTCCGGGGCCCGCACCCGCAGTTGGAATTGACCCGTGTCCACGCCCGGGAACAGCTCCAGGCCGAGCCGGTCGGCCAGGCCCCAGATCACGATCGCCGCGACAAGCAGGTAGAGCGCCACGACCAACCACCGGAGCCGGACGAGTGTTCCAACGAGCCGTCCGTATCCCCGCTCGAATCGCAGGAAGCGGCCATCCACCTGTTCGAGCTGCGGCTCCATCCGGAGCAGCCAGGTGGCCAACACCGGCACCAGCGTGCTGGCCAGCACATAGGAAGCCGCCATGGCAAAGCCCACGGCGAGGGCCAGCGGCACAAAAAGCGCCTTCCCGACGCCGACCATGAAGAAGGAGGGAATGAAGACCGCCAGCACGCTCAGCATCGCGATCAGGCGCGGCACCGCCACGTCGCGGCCCGAATCCAAGATGGCACGTGCCCGGTTTCCGCCTCGTGCCAAATGTGCATGGATATTCTCGATCGCCACCGTGGACTCGTCCACGAGAATGCCCACCGCCAACGCCAGCCCGCCCAGCGTCATGATGTTGATGGTCTGGCCCGCGGCCCAGAGCGCCACCACCGCCGACAGGAGGGCGAAGGGGATCGTCAGGAGGACGATGCCGGCGCTGCGCCAATCCCGCAGAAACAGCAGCACCATCAGCCCCGTGAGCAGCGCGCCCAGGACTCCCTCCGTGGCGAGCGACCGCACCGCGTTCTTGATATAGACGGACTGGTCGAATTCGAAACTGATGGCAATGTCGTCGGGCACCAGCGCCCGGAACCGGGGCAGGGCCTCTTTGACGCGATCCACGACGGCCAGGGTGGAGGCGTCCGCCCGCTTCGTGACCGGGATATACACGGCGCGCTTCCCGTTGATGAGCGCATAGGCGGTCACGATGTCGGTGCTGTTCTCGGCGTAACCGATGTCCCGCAAGAAGACGGTGGCCCCGGCTCCGGTCCGGATCGGAATGTCGCCGAACCCCGACATCGTCGGGATCACGGAGTTGACCGTCGTGATGGTGGTCAGGTCTCCAATGCGGACGTTGCCGGCCGGCACGATCAGATTACTCTTGTTCACGGCCTGCACGACTTCGTCCGGCGCCATCCGGTACGCGCGCATCCGTTCGGGATCGGCGTGAATTACGACCGTGCGCGCATTCCCGCCGAACGGCGGCGGGGCGGACACGCCGGGGAGCGTCGCGAACATGGGGCGGACCCGGAACAGGGCGAGGTCCTGAATTTCTCCCACGCTCTTGGTCTCGCTGCGGAAGACCAGGGAGCCGACCGGCACGCTGCCTGCGTCGAACCGCACGATGAAGGGGGGCACGGTGCCCGGCGGCATGAAGGCCCAGGAGCGGTTGACGTAGGCCACGGTCTGCGCCAAGGCTTGGTTCATGTCCGTGCCCGGATGGAAGAACAATTTGATCAACGCCGCGCCTTGAATCGATTTGGACTCGACATGCTCGATGCCGGTGATATAGAGAAAGTGGTACTCGTAGAAGGAGACCAGGTAGCTCTCCATCTGGGCCGGGTCCATCCCGGAATAGGGCTGCGCCACGTAGATCGCCGGCAGGCCCAAATCCGGGAAAATGTCGATCGGCATCCGCTTCAAGGCGAGGCTCGAGCAGAGCGCAATCGCGACAATCGCCACCAGGATCGTAATGGGCCGCCGCATGGCGCCGAGGATCAGCCACATAGATTGCCGCCTTTACGGATTCCGTTGCCCGGTCGAGCTGCGTACCAGGTTCAAAAAGAGGCCCAGATCGCCCCGGGCCCCGGCCAGGCCCAGGATTGAACGCCAGACACCGAGACGCGCCAGGGCATCATCGATGCTCGCCTGGACGACCAACTGTTGGGCCTCCGCCACTTCGACGACCGTGGCAAGACCCGTTTGATACCGTGCCCGCGCCTGCACCTCCGTGTCACGCGCGGCGGTCAATTGGATCGGCGTGTTTTCGGCGATCCGATTGGCGCCCTTCACCGTTTCCACGGCCTTGAAATGCTTGCCAGTCAAGGCCTGGATCACCTGATCATAGGCCGCCAACTCCGCCTGCTGATTGTGCTCTTCCGTGAGGCGCTTGGCGCGGATGGAGGCAAAGTCGAATAGCTGGAAGGACATCGTCCAGCCCCCGACCCAGTTCGGCACGTCCGGAAACAGCCCCCCATAGCCTGGCTCCCGGTTCCCATTCCGTTCCCACGAACTGCCGCGCGAGGAAAACCCGGCCATGAGGTCAAACCGGGGCACCCAGGCCCGGTCCAAGGCTTCCTTGCGCTTTTGAAAGACATCGGCTGTCGCCTTCTGGGCCACAGCCAGCGGGTGAGCCCAAGGCGCCGGCTCCGGCAGCCGGCTCGAGCCCGGCAAGGTCATGAGCGGCCCGGGACGAATGTCAAATTGCTCCCCGGCGGCGCCAAGCACCTCGGCGAGGGTCGCCCGCGCAATCCCTTCCGCCTGCTCGGCCTGGATGAGCTGCGTACGCGCCATGGCCAGTTCGGCCAGGGCACGGGAGGCGTCCACCCCGGGACGCAAGCCGTTCTTCACCAGTACGTTCACCGTGTCGGAAAACACGCGCCGACGCTCCACATTGCCCTTCATGGCTTCGACCGTCTGCTGAGCCATCAAGACCATAAAGAACGCGTCTCCAACCCCGAGGCCGACGTCGAGCTGGGTCAAGGTCACCCCTGCCGCCGTCTGCCGTTCGGCTGCGCGGGCGGCTTCCACGTTGGCGTTTCGCAGTCCAAAATCAAAGGGCTCCCACGCAGCCATGGTCCCGGCGGCGCTGCCCCATGCGCCCCGATAGGAGACACCGTCCCCTTGCCGACCCCAAATCGGCGGCGTGTAGGGGGTCATGAAAAACACCCCGGAAGCCTTGTTGAACGTGCCCATGTTTTGTTGAAAGCCCATTTCCACACGCGGGAGGTAGGCCGTGCGTGTCAAATCAATGCCTGACTTCGCCGCTTCAACCCGGGCCAGGGCGACGCGCACGGAAGGGTAATGGTCGAGGCCGAACTGAATGGCGTGATCGATCGTCAAACCGGAAGGCAGCCGATCAGGGGACTGAGCCCATACCGCATCGGCCGAAGACCAGGTCATCAGCACAAGCCCCAGCCAGAACCACATCGAACGCCCGATCGCCCGCAAGCTCATCGATGCCGATCCTCCAGTACTTCTTCCACCAACTCTTTGATCCGCTTGCGGGCCTCTTCCAGCGCCCAACGTCCGGCCTTCGTGATCCGATAACACTTCCGTCGCCGCCCGTCGCACAGTTGCGACTCGCAGCGCAGAAAGCCCGCCGCCTCCAGCGCATGAAGCGTGGGATAGAGGGTGCCTGGGCTCAGCCGGTACCCGTGGGTACCCAGCTCCTCCGTGAGTTCCACACCGCAGACCGCCTCCTCGGCCGCATGGTAAAGGATGTGAATACGGACGAATCCCAGGAACAACTGGCGGGTGAGACGGCTCGACGCCGGATCCACTGCGGACCGGCCGGGCCGGCGCTTTGCATTGAGAGGCGACGATGCGGCCACTGGACCTCCTGATATCGAAATTAGATATCGAGTTTCGATAACATAAATGAGCCGACCAAGGAACGCAAGGAAAACTTTTCGACAGGCGCGCCCCAGCGGATGCCCGGATAGGCCGCCCCCAGCGCGCAACCCGTCTTCCGCCCCAGAAGCCGGAAGACGCTTCTCTCTCCCCTTGACTAATCAATTTTAATTGATATATCGTAGCGCATGATCACGACGCGCACAAAAGACTTGGAGCAGACAGCCCTCTGGTTCCATGCCCTGGCGGATGAGACCAGACTTCAGATCATCGAGCATTTGCTGGAAGGCGAACAGTGCGTGTGCGACCTGACCGACTTTCTCCAAACCGGTCAATCCCGGCTCTCGTTTCATCTCAAGACACTCAAAGACGCGGGACTGCTCCAGGACCGCCGGGAAGGCCGCTGGATTTACTATTCGCTGAATGCCGAAACGGTCGAAGCAATCGGCCAATGGTTGATGACTTTGAAAGGCACACGCGCAAAATCCAGACCGGCTGCCCCTTGTTGCGACTGAACTATTTTTTTCCCTGAATAATCAACTTTTATTGATGAATGGAAAGAGGCACCCATGAGCCCCCACACCGGCGAAAAGACCATTAAAGAACTCGTCAGGAACGAATATGGACAAGCCGCCTTGCAGGCCAAGAGCGGCGGCAGCTCTTGTTGCGGCGGCAAATCTCCGGGCAAGTTCGATCCGATCACATCCAATTTGTACCAGCCGTCAGAAACCGGGGCGCTGCCGGCCGAAGCTCTGTCGGCCTCGCTGGGCTGCGGCAACCCGACGGCCCTGGCCCAATTGAACCCAGGCGAAACCGTGCTGGACCTGGGATCGGGTGGCGGAATTGACGTCCTCCTCTCCGCCAAGCGCGTCGGCCCGACCGGCAAGGCCTACGGCCTCGACATGACGGACGAGATGCTGGCGCTCGCCCGCGACAACCAGCGCAAAGCCGGAGCGGACAACGTGGAGTTCCTGAAGGGCGAGATCGAGCAGATTCCCCTGCCCGACTGTTCCGTGGACGTGATCATTTCCAACTGCGTCATCAACCTCTCTCCGGACAAGGACCGGGTCTTTGCCGAAGCCTTTCGGGTTCTGAAACCGGACGGCCGTCTGGCCGTCTCCGACGTGGTCGTGCGCGGACCGGTTCCGACTGAGATTCGCCGCAACATCGAGCTTTGGATGGGCTGCGTGGCCGGCGCGCTGGAAGAATCGGAGTATCTCGACAAGCTGGCCAAGGCTGGTTTTACAAACATCAGCCTGGAACCGACCCGCATTTACCGGGCGGAAGATGCCCGAGAATTTCTGGCAGGAGCCGGGCTCAATGTCGAGGCCATCGCCCAGCAAGTCGACGGCAAATTTCTCAGCGCCTTCATCCGCGCCAGCAAACCGCCCGAGGAGCCAAGGCGCAATAACTGAGCGAGCAATAGATATGATTATGATCTTTCACTATCAATGATAACTAATTGATATTTCAATAGATTCAAACGTTAAATCTCCAAACGAAAAGCGCCTTAATCTGTTCCAGCGCTACCTGACCCTCTGGGTCGGGCTCTGCATGGTGGCG
Organism: Nitrospirota bacterium; assembly: GCA_004296885.1. Lineage (NCBI taxonomy): Bacteria > Pseudomonadati > Nitrospirota > Nitrospirota bacterium. The sequence continues at coordinate 514,101 of SCVN01000023.1, forward strand.
GGAGTGGCGATCGGGAAGCTCCTGCCTGGCCTGGTGGACTCCATGCGGTCGCTCGAACTGGGGGCAGACAGCCACGTCAACTTACCCATGGCGATCCTGATCTGGCTCATGATCGTCCCGATGATGATGAACGTCGATTTCGCCTCGGTTCGCAACGTCGGCAAACGGCCGAAGGGACTGGCCGTGACCCTCCTCGTCAATTGGCTGGTGAAGCCCTTTTCCATGGCGTTCTTGGCCTGGCTCTTTTTCCGCCATCTCTTCTCGGCCTGGATCACCCCGGCGGAAGCGGACCAGTACATCGCCGGGGCGATCATCCTGGCGGCCGCCCCCTGCACTGCCATGGTCTTCGTCTGGAGTTACCTGACCGACGGAGATCCGGCCTATACCCTGGTCCAGGTCTCGGTGAACGATCTGATCATGTTGGTCCTGTTCGCGCCCCTGGTCGGCTTTCTGGTCAGCGGCGCCTCTTCGTTGACCGTACCTTGGCTTGTCCTGTTCTATTCGGTTGCAGCTTTTATCGTCATCCCCCTGACCATCGGGACGGCGCTCCGAGCCTGGTTCATCAGGCAACGAGGCCTCCGCTGGTTCGAGGAGAACCTGCTGCCCCGTTTCGCACCGGTCACGATCACCGCCCTATTGGCTACGCTGGTCCTGATTTTCGCTTTTCAGGCGGACAATATCATGGGGCGCTCCTTTCACGTGGCCCTGATCGCCGTCCCGATCCTGCTCCAGGTCTACTTCAACTCGTCGCTGGCCTACGGCCTCATGAAATTCCTGCACGTGCCCCATGCGATCGCCGCGCCAGGCGCGCTGATCGGCGCCAGCAACTTTTTCGAGCTGGCCGTGGCCACCGCCATCGCCCTCTACGGTCCCGGCTCGGGCGCCGCGCTGGCGACGGTCGTCGGTGTGCTGGTCGAGGTGCCCGTCATGCTCTCGGTCTGCGCCGCCTGCAACCGAACGCGCCATTGGTTTCCGAGAGAGGCAGCCGCATGAAGCCACGCGTCTTGTTTCTCTGCACCGGTAATTCCTGCCGCAGCCAGATGGCGGAAGGCTGGCTCCGACATCTGGCCGGAGACCGTTTCGATGTGGCCAGCGCGGGCACTCATCCGGTCGGCTTGAACCCAGTCGCGGTCGCAGCCATGCGCGAGGTCGGCGTGGATATTTCACGGCACACTTCCAAAAACGTCAATCAGTTCCTTGGCGAGCGATTCGACTACGTCATCACAGTCTGCGACAGTGCCAAAGAAGCCTGTCCGACTTTTCCCGGCGCCACGTCCCGCTTGCACTGGAGTTTTGATGATCCCGCTGCAGCCCAGGGCTCGCTGGAGGAACGGCTGCAGGTCTTCCGACGGGTCCGCGACGAGATCGCCGGACGCCTACGCCTGTTCCTTGCCTTCGTTCGAATCTAAACCGCCCGCAGCACGACACCGTCACAGCCTTTCCACAAAACACAGGGCCGTCTCTGCCCATCGACGAGTCTGCTCGCTCACACGTCAGTTTACCCACTCTTAACGTTTCGGCAACCGCATCGCAACAGAGCTCATCTATGCTGGTCCTGTTCTCAAGGGCTCGCAACAGAAGATATCAATGGAGGAACGCGTGAAAAGCGTCGCCGTAAGCTATCTCGCCGTCTTCGCCCTGCTGATCGGTGCCGCACCGCTCCTGCGCGACTTCGCCGGGGCCCAGCCTGCATCGCTGGTGAAGATCGACGGCTCCAGCACGGTCTTCCCCATTACGGAAGCTGTGTCGGAGGAATTCCAGAAACAGAACAGAGGCTCCGTGCGAGTGACCGTGGGCATTTCCGGCACCGGCGGAGGCTTCAAGAAATTCTGCCGCGGCGAGACGGACATTCAAGATGCGTCGCGCCCGATCGCGGCGGCCGAGATGGAAGTCTGCAAACAACAGGGCATCCAGTACTACGAATTGCCCGTGGCTTTCGATGCCATGGCGCTGGTGGTCAGCCGCCAGAATGCCTGGGCGGATTCCCTGAGCGTGGCCGAACTCAAGACAATGTGGGAACCGCAAGCCCAGGGCAAGATCACCAGATGGAACCAGATCCGTACGACCTGGCCCGATGCCCCCCTCAAGCTGTTCGGCGCCGGGTCCGATTCGGGCACCTTTGATTACTTCACCGAAGCTATCGTGGGCAAGGCCAAGGCCAGCCGGGGCGACTATACGGCCAGCGAGGACGACAATACCTTGGTGCAGGGAATCGCCAACGACAAGCATGCGCTGGGATACATTCCGTTCGCCTACTACGAACCCAACAGCCAACGGCTGAAAGCCGTGGCCGTCGACGCAGGACGGGGTGGTGTGCTGCCGTCCCGCCAGACCGTCGAGAGCGGGACGTACCGACCTCTGGCCCGCCCCATCTTCATTTATGTGAGCAAGCAGGCGGCCGAGAGGCCGGAGGTGCGCCGCCTCGTGGACTTCTATCTCACCCACGCAGCCGAACTCGTCGCCCAAGTGAAATATGTGCCGTTGCCGAAGGAGGCCTACCGCATCGCCCTGGAGCATTTTCATCACGGCAAACTCGGGACGTCGTTCCAGGGAGCGTCTGCGGTCGGACTCACGATCGGAGAGTTATTGGCCCGCTCGAAGGCGGAATAGCGGAGGCCGTGGAAGCGTTGCAGACCGAGCCTATGCGGAAGACTGTGGGGCGCGTGCGCGAGCGCGGGATCGAGCTTGGGCTCTTTCTGGCAGCGCTCACCTCGGTCGCCGTCACCGTGGGAATCGTGGGAGTCCTGCTGTACGAATCGCTGGGCTTTTTCCGGCAGGTATCGCTCGGAGCGTTTTTGACGGACACCCAGTGGACTCCGCTCTTTTCGGACGCCCATTACGGGATCCTGCCCTTGGTCTCCGGCACGCTCGTGACCACGGTGGTGGCTCTGCTGGTCGCCGTGCCGCTGGGCACCATCACCGCCGTCTACTTAAGCGAGTACGCGCCGCTCCCCGTCCGTGAAACCGTCAAGCCCATCCTCGAGCTGTTAAGCGCGGTCCCCACCGTGGTGTTCGGATATTTTGCGTTGCTCTTCGTCACCCCGCTGCTGCAACGCCTGTGGCCGGACCTGCCCGGATTCAACATGTTGAGCGCCGGACTGGTGATTGGCATCATGATCATGCCCTACGTCAGTTCGGTGAGCGAAGACGCCATGCGGGCGGTGCCGATGCTCATGCGGGAAGGCTCGTATGCCATGGGCGCCTCGCGTCTCCAAACGGCCGTCCGGGTCGTCGTCCCCTCCGCGCTCTCCGGCATCGCCGCAGCGTATGTCTTGGCCGTGTCCCGAGCGATCGGGGAAACGATGGTGGTGGCCATCGCGGCCGGGATGCAGCCCACGTTGACCGCCAACCCGCTTGAGCCGGCCGCCACGCTGACCGCCTACATCGTCCAAGTCAGCCTGGGCGATCTGCCTCACGGCAGCCTCGGGTACCAGTCGATCTTTGCGGCCGGCCTGGTACTCCTGATCATGACGTTGACCTTCAACATTGCCGGGCACATGTTGCGCAAGCGGTTTCAGCATGCCTTCTAGGTTCCCCTCGGACAGGCCGTACGGTCGGGCCCTCCGAAAGCGTCTGGATATCCTGGTTGCCGGCGCCGGACTGCTGGCCATGCTGGCGAGCATCGCCACGTTGCTCATCTTGCTCGCCGGATTGGCCATGGACGGGGGCCCGCACCTCTCCTGGAAGTTTTTCACCTCATACCCGTCCCGATTCCCCGATGCCGCGGGCATCCTGCCGGCCTGGGTCGGCACCATGTTGGTGATGGTCGTGACCGCCGTGACCGCCGTTCCGCTGGGCATCGCGGCCGCCGTCTATCTGGAGGAATATGCGCCTCGCCACTGGGTCACCGATCTTATCGAGATCAACATGGCGAACCTGGCCGGTGTGCCGTCGATCATCTATGGACTTATGGCGCTGGGACTGTTGGTGTACCAGTTGCATTTGGGCCAAAGCATCCTGACAGCCGGGCTCACCTTGGCGCTGCTGATCCTGCCGATCGTCGTCATGGCCACCCGCGAGGCGTTACGGACAGTGCCGCAGAGCATCCGCGAAGCCGCCGGCGCCCTCGGTGCCACCAAATGGCAAACGGTGTGGGACCACGTGCTCCCCGCCGCCACCGGGGGCATCCTGACCGGCTTGATCCTGGCGCTCTCCCGGGCCATCGGAGAGAGCGCGCCGCTCATGACGATCGGCGCCCTGTCCTTCATCGCCTTCCTGCCGCATGAACCCTGGCAAACGGACTTCCCGTTTGTTTCGTTCGAATGGCTGCTCGATCCCTTCACCGTCATGCCTATCCAGATGTTCAATTGGGTGTCCCGACCGCAAGAGGCCTTTCACAGGATCGCCGCCGCCGCAGGCTTGCTCCTCATGGTGATGACCCTGGCCATGAACGGCCTCGCCATCTACATCCGCGCCCGTTATCGGAAACACATCCAATGGTAACGTTGCCTGTCGCCACGCCCGACGCCGCCCACGCCCTGAAAGCTGAGACCAAACAGCTCAATTTTTATTACGGGGCGGCCCATGCCCTGCGCGACGTCAATCTGGTGATCGCCGACAACCGGGTGACCGCCCTGATCGGCCCTTCCGGCTGCGGCAAGACGACCTACCTGCGCTGCTTCAACCGTATGCACGACCTCTACCCCGGCACCCGCTACGAGGGACAGATCGTGCTCTATCCGGAGGGAATGAACATCATCGATCCGTCCATCGATCCGCTGGCCATACGCATGCGGATCGGCATGGTCTTTCAGAAACCCAATCCGTTTCCGAAGTCGATTTTCGAGAATGTGGCCTACGGACTGCGCATTCGCGGCCAGGCTCAGCGCTGCCTGCTGGACCGTAAAGTCGAGCAGGCGCTGCGGGGCGCCGCCCTCTGGAACGAAGTCAAGGACAGGCTCCATCATCCGGCGTTCCAGCTGTCGGGGGGCCAACAACAGCGCCTCTGCATCGCCCGCGCTCTCGCAACCGACCCGGAATTCCTGCTCTTCGACGAGCCCTGCTCGGCCCTGGATCCGACCGCAACGGCCCGCATCGAGGAACTCCTGAGCGAGCTCAAGCAACGGGTCACCATCCTCATCGTGACCCATAACATGCAACAAGCCGCAAGGGTATCGGACTTCACCGCATTCATGTATCAGGGCCGGATCGTCGAATTCGGGAAAACCGACGCCATCTTCACCAATCCCGTCGATCAGTTGACGGAGGATTATGTGACCGGCCGCTTTGGGTAAGGCTCCCGACGCTTCCACGCAACCGAGGACACGATCATGCACCGACATTTTGACGACGAGCTCACCGATCTCAAAGACAAGCTGCTCCGGATGGGGAAGCTCGTCGAGGACCAAATTCAGCAGGCCCTCCGCGCGCTCACGGAGCGGGACTCGGAATTGGCCCGTCGGGTGATCGACAACGATCGCCGAGTGAATGCCTTGGACGTGGAAATGGACGAAGATTGCCTGCGCTTACTGGCCTTGCATCAGCCGACCGCAAGGGATTTGCGCTTCATCACAACGGCCATGAAAATCGCCACCGAGCTTGAGCGCATGAGCGACCTGGCTGAAAATATTTGCGAGCGCGCCATCGAATTAAACGAAGAGCCCCAGCTGAAGCCCTACATCGATATTCCACTCATGGCCAACTGGGCATTACGGATGGTAAAGAACAGCCTGAACGCGTTCGTCGACTACCACGCGCCGCTCGCCCGACAAGTCTGCGTCGACGACGATTACGTAGACAATCTCACCGAACAACTGTTCCGCGAGCTGCTGTCCTTCATGATCGAGGATCCCCAAACGATTTCCCGCGCGATCCGGTTGACCTTCATCGGCAAGTACATCGAGCGCATCGCCGACCATGCCACCAACGTGGCCGAGCTCGTGGTCTACATGGTCGAAGGCAAAATCATCCGCCACACAACGGATGCCGGTTGAGCGCACGCTTCCGTCGCTGCCGATGCGAAGCCGCGCCCCCAACACAGATCTCGCCGCCCGCGTCCCTGCTTCTTGTTTCTCTTCCCCTCTCCTCCAGGGAATCATTTTACGCACCTTTAACACGGCGCTCATTCATCCGTCACAGCACTACCGTACAAAGTCTCCAGCAAGATCAAGACCGTACCGCGTAGCGCGATTATCGAAACAGGCCTAAACCGATATGACTATCATCATTAACAAGGAGGACACATCGATGAAGAGCCGCCAGCCATTTTTCTGGATCGCCGTCTTTGCCGCCGCGCTCGCCATGGATTGTGGAGCCGGCCCAGCCGAAGCGGCCGAGTCGGCGAGCGATCCGTCCGGCTCATCACGGCCACTCCTTCCAGCCCAGAGCAACAGTCCCTCGTCGATGCTCATGACCCAGGCAGCCCCCGCCCCCCAATTACCTGCGACGCAAGTCACCGGGGCGCCCTATGAGATTCCCCGACAGATCGAACAACGGCTCGACATCATCGAAGAGTGGAAGGAAAAGGTCGAGAAGCTCCCGATCCTGACCGACAAAGTGAACTTCGGCTTGAACGCCCTGCAATGGCTCTACAGCCATCAGGATGCCCACCAGGCGGAGGGCAAGAGCCAAGACCAGTTCTCGATCCGACGGTCAGAGTTTCTCTTCTGGGGAAGAATCAACGAGTACCTTCCCCGTTGGCACGCCCTGTATGAGTTTCAAAGCACCGGCTTAACGAACAATACCCCGACGGGTAACAGCAGCACGGCAGCTGGCACTCCCACATCAGCCACCTTTTTCCGGGAGTCCTATATCGACTTCCGGCCGATTCCTTCTCTTGCGCCTAACCTGAACTTTTTCCGATTCGGTATCTTCCGTATGCCCTTCGGCATCTACACTGAGACATCGGGAGGTCTGCGGGACGTCATCAGCTCTCCCTACCTCACGACGGTCGGGAGCGGGGCGGCCAACAGCACGACCGGAAAAAATGGCGCCGCAGGGACAATTGAATTTATCCAGGAACGCGATTTCTTCCTCGACATGCGCGGACGGCTGTGGAACAAACTGGACTATGCGATCGGCGTGATGAATAACAATAACTTTCAGGCCAATTTTAACGGCCAAAACGGCGCCAATAGCCCCAAGGCGGTCTACTCGCGCACCAGACTGTTTTTGACCGACGTGTCGTTCGTCAGCTTTACGGTGATCGGGGGGGAAAGCAACAATGCAGGCACCTTCATCAACGGGCGCGGCAAAGGAGCCTTCGACCGATTCGGCGTGGACGCACGATACGTCTCCAAACTGATTCCGGGGCTCCATATTCAAGGCGAATACTGGATCGGCCATGACGGAGCCAACCAGACCTCGGTCGGCCTCCCGGCCCAGGGCGCCTGCCTGATCCAGACGCAATGCGGTGGGAACGGGGCCCCAGGTGTCCAGCGCCAGACCTGGTATGTCTATGGCAAATACCTCTTCACGCAAGGGCCCTTGGAGAACTGGGAGCCGATCATCTGGTATGAACAATTCAATCCGAACACCCACGCGGGATCAACCAACCTCAACGGCGGCGTCATGGCCGGTAACGACCTCTATACAAGAACGATCCTGGGGCTGAACTACTACTTCGAGAATCTGCCTCCCAAGATTCAAAGCAAGTTGATGTTCAACTATGAATTCCGGCACCATTCGGGCAATGGGTCCGGCCTTGTGGCCGACCCCACCAGAGGCGTCGGCGATCCTTTCGCCCAGAATGCGTTTTACGTGCAGTTTCAAATCCGGTACATGTAACACACAGCTTCTAGGCCACGACGCATACATAAAGGAGAGACGGTTATGAAACCCACAGGTATTGGCTCGGCACTTCTATTTTGTCTGACTCTTGGAGGCTGCACCACTCCCGCACTGTTTCCGGCAGACGTGATGGAGGACGTGGTCCCCACTTTTGATTTCAAAGCCTGGAGGCAGACATCCGGCAACCCCATGACGAGTGACCGAGGTGTCGATGCGAAGGGGCCGAAGGTGCAAGTGGGTGGGCGTATTGTCGCCTCCCAAGAAACTCCCAACGGCATTGTGATTGTTGGACAACAATTACCTATTGTACGCCATCCGGCTTACGGGCCAGCCGATACGGGTAAGCAGACCGGCGAATACGAGTTTGCCTTCCTCTTCAACGGCAAGCTTGACCAGCGGGCATTGATGACGGGCAATCGATTCATCATGGTCGGGAGAACGAAGGGCAAGCCGGAAACGGTGATGGTGGACGGGGCGCCGAAAAGCGAACCCTTTCTGATTGCTCAGTGCCTGCACGTGTGGAATACGGAAGGAAGGGAAATCGCGGACTTCATTTCTGGCGGTGTCGGGGGCGGCTTTACCGCACTGGAAGAAAACACCTATTGCGAGCCGAAGAAGTAACTGACAACGTGACACCCTGCCGCGAACCTTGTAGAATGTCTTTCTAGGGGGCCGCTCTCAGGGTGGCCCCCATCTCCATGCGAAAGAACTCTGTGACAAGGTTCTTCGGTCGGTGGATCGGCCTGGTCGCTTTCTGGGCCGGGCTGTCCGCTTGTATGCAAGAAGCCTCCTTCGTCCGTGAAACGCCTTCGGGAGGCGTCATCGGGTTCTCTTACACCAAAGAAATCGAAACGGTTTCCTCGCTCGGCCGTAACGAAGCCCTGACCTTGATGGATAGAAAATGCCCGACCGGATACCGCATCGTAAAGGAGGGAGTGCTCCCGAGGGTCAATGAGAAGGTGGACCAGAAATGGCGGGGAACGGTGAATACCGTGTACGATGGCGGCGTCGAAGAGCGGCTCTGGGGCATCCAATTCTCGTGCAAGTAATCCCGGACTCCGCCCCACAGTCATTCACCTACGTCGCGGCGCAGCCCAGGCGCAACAGGGTCGCGAACGACATACCAGACCATGCGTCAACACTTAACACACCCGTGAAGGATCGCTTCGTGTTTCGGCATACCATGCGCTCCCGACCCAGCCCGATCATTCCCCTTCTCCTTATAGTACTGCTCTGCACGGCGCCCGCTTGCGGTGCGCTGAGCCATGAGCGGCTCGTCTACAATGAACGGGATGTGCAGATAGGCACCGAGCACGATCCTTCCACCAGCAGTTCCCCGCCCACCGTCCTGAACAGTCACCCGGCTCGTTTGACGGTGGAAGATATCCGGGCCCTGCTCAGTTCGGTTCAGGTCAGCGGCTGGAGCGGCATGGTCGGCGGCCTCCTCAGGGACCCCACACCCATCCCTTTGCTCAAAGAAGAAGAGTTGAATCTGGTGGCCAAGCCTCTGGTGTCTGCACTGAGCCAGGCAAGACCGGACGAACGGGTGTTCTTCTCAGTTCCCAATCTGGCTGTCCGCTACAACGAGGACCGGACGGCCGGGTCCCTCTTCATTCGCGGACCCTACCTGCACCTGACGCTGCAAGACCACACGGCCTTTGTGCGCACCGACACGGCCGGCGGGGAGGACTATAAGGACCCGCGGGACTTCAAAGGGATGCATCTCTGGCTGGCGAGGCCGGCTCAACCAGCCTCGCTCTCTCCGGCGGACACACCGGCCTGGGGCCCCTTTGAGAAAGTCCATATTTCAATGAAGATTCAGGATGTCCTGGCGGCCCGCTCACTCCCTATCGCCGCCCAGACGGGACAGCCAGTACCGCAGGTGCCTGCTGCACAACTGGTCCCAGTCATTCCTACGCTACCAACCTCCAAGGGCAGTTCAGGCGCACCAACTACAGCCGAGTCGGCGGAAGACTTACGTCTGATGCTTCGCGAACTCTCCTCCGCCAACCTCGAGCTCCGCTCGCGCTTGAAAGACCAAGCCCAAGACATGCAGTCGCTCAAAGACGAGCTGGCAAAACTGAAACAAGAACTGACGGACAGCAAGCCCAAAGCCAAGTCTCGCCGCAAACCCGCCGCGCCACAGCAATAGTTTACACAGATGTAACAGGCTCGCTATCCGCCAGTAATGGCGGCAGGTTAGAGTTCTACGCATGTTGACTCGGAACTCACGAACCGCCACCGACCCGGAGGTATTGATGACCGCCTCTACACCCACTGCGTCCCAACTGCTCGGCGCCCTGACGGCCCTCCTCCTCACTTGGGGCTGTACCGCTGTGCAGACAAACCATCCTCAGGCCACAGACCCCTTCGCCAGGATCATGGCGCAAGGCGAACAGGAGTTTACGCAGGGGCAGAGCGATCGAGCCGTGGCAAGCTTCTCGCGGGCGATCCGGATGGAACCGGCCAGAGCCGAGGCGTGGAATGCCTTGGCCTTCGTCAAAATGCACCAGGGAAAACGGGCGGAAGCCGTCCACGACCTATCCCAAGCCACCACGCTTGCTCCGGAGAACGTCCTCTATCGCAACAACCTCGGCGTCGCCTACCTCGAACTTGGGAATCCGGCTTCGGCGCTCGATGTCCTCCAGGAGGCGGTTCGACTTTCTCCCCGGTCGGCTCTGGCGCTCACCCATCGGGGGCTCGCCTATCGCCAGCTCGGACGGTTGGACGAAGCCTTGGCCGACTTCAACGCTGCCCTGGATCTTGATAATCGCATGGCAGCCGCCTATGCGAACAGGGCCGTGGTCCATGCCCTCAAGCGCGACTTTCTTCTGGCCAAACAAGACCTGGACCGGGCGGAAGCCCTCGACCGATCCCTTGCCGAGGTCTATGAGAGCCGCGGCTTGATCCAGATCCTGACGGGAGAATTCGACCTTGCGGTGCAGGATCTGTCTCAGGCTCTTGCGCTTGGAGCGACCGACAACCTCCTCTATTTCAACCGAGCCGTAGCCTTGTCCATGTTGGGCGACTCAGCCAGCGCCCAGCGGGACTATCAGACGTCTTGCCAACGTGGCTATACCCCAGCTTGTCCGTTCAGCCAAGTTCATTACTCGCCTCCCTCTTCCGCAGCCCTTTAAGCCACCTCCCTCATATTCCTTAAGACGCAGGGCTAGGCCGGTTATTTCGACCGGCCTAGCAAAATTTATTGTTGCATTAATGTAAATTCTATGTTAAATAATTGTTACGTTTAAATTACGAAATTGTTATCGGTAGTCCCATTCAAGGATTCCAAGTAAGGAGGTGACCCATGAAAGCCTTCACCGTCACTTTAATGGCCGCCCTGGCTGCCCCCGTCCTGGCCTATGCCGCCCCGTCGCTTTTCCCCGCCGGCATAACCAACGACATTACCCCAAACGTGGAGTTTGGCGTGCTCAAGGCCAAGCCGGACACCTATAAGGGACGCGCTGTTCAGTTGGCCGGCCGCATCATGGAAGTCCGAGAGGTGGACAATGGCACCTTAATCGTAGCCAAGCAGCTCCCCATTCAGGAGTATCCAGCCTATGGCCCGGTGGAGACCGTCGGATCCACTGGGCTCATTGCGGTTCTGTATCCGGGAAAAGTCGATCCGGCAGGACTTAGGGATGGCAATAAGTTCATCGTGGTCGCTGAAATGCAGGGAGCCAAAGCGGTGAGCTTTGACGGGGCCACGAGGCCGCAGACCTATCTCCTCGCCCGCTGCATGCATGTCTGGAAGACCGGAAGATATTACGAGATCTCCGACTTCCCCCACGTAGCGGACGGCTATTACCCCTTGGAAGAACAGACCTATTGCACCAAGTAAGTTGCCGTAGCCTCTCCACCAGGGCAGACCCGACACAGAACGTGTCGGGTCTGCCCTGGCCCTTCCCTCTCCGCCCGCTTCGCGTCACTCGCACATTCCCAATAGCGGTGACAAGCTGCTTGTGAAGTCAGGCAGGGCTCCGCCGCACGGGAAGAACGACGGACATGTATGAGATAACCGTCGGTCTCACCGATTCACGGGTTTTGAGGCAGGCAGTAAGTCTGTTCGGCGAGGGGATAAAATCCATCCGGCAAATCCGGAAAGTCCCGGATGGCATAGCGGCCCGTTTTCCAAACATGGAGGCACCGCGCAATCAAATAGGGCACGGCTTTGGAGGCCCCGTCAATGACAATCGTTTCGGTTCCTCGCATCTCCCCTATCAGCAAAAACTTATTCGCATGCTGAAGGCCAGCCGGCTCTACCGACCCCAGATAGGTAAATACAAAGTCCCCGATCGGCTTCACGTGATCGATGGGGCGGCGAGAGGGACGTTCCTGGACCGGGAGTTCCTGGGCAACGATCACAAGGCCCTTATCCTTCCGTTCGGCTGAAACGATACGCCCGCCCAAGAGAACCATCTGTCCCTTGAGGTAGGTATCGGCCTCGGCGTTAAAGATGCCGAATTGCATGCCCGGATCGACCTTTTGCTCCACGCCAGACGGGAAGAGCGGATCGGCGGCGCAAGCTGCCAGCACCCACGGAGCCATGGCCATCAGGCCGACAGTTCTTGCCCGCACGGTTTACCTCCTCGATCTGACCGGCAACAACCAGACACTCAGCGCAACAAGAGAACGCAGAGAAGGACAGGTGCCCGCATCATAGGACACCAAGCGAGGCTTCGGCAAGCTTCATGACACCCGAAGGCATAGGACGCCGGCGTCCACGGCTTGGCAATATCCAGAGGACAGCCACGAGCTGTTGGGAAACGACATCGAGGTAACGGCGGTGAATCACTCACCCACATCGGAAAGCGGCTTCCGATATCGTACCGAAATATCAACGAAGCGGTGATCCTGGTGCCCCCCAGGTGATGGTCGCAGAGGCGCAGCGCTGAAGTTGAGCCGGAGGAACCGAGGGCTAGCCGCCTATGGGAGGGCTATTCGGTTTCCCTGATCATCCACCCTTTTTTCATGACGCAACGCTCGGTTGCCTCCAGCACCATGTAGCGGTTCCCCTGCTGCAACTTGGGATCTTTCAGCACATCGGACTCGCACCTGTTGTAGTCCTCCGTAAACGCCCCCTCAGGCTTGTTGGGATGAACCCATGAGCTAGCGCCGCAGGCCGTCAGTTGGACCACCACCGCCATCACTACAAGGATTTTTAAGACTCTCATCTCTTCCCCCCCTTCAATTGGACGGCGCTTGAGCGCGATAAAATAGACCAGCCGCTTGGCCCCGTCAAGCCGCGCCGGCCAGGAACGGCCAACGAATCGCCAAGGCTTGCCAGGGAACGGAGCCCCAGTGTACTCTCTGGGTCGGTGCTGGCGTAGCTCAATGGCAGAGCATCGGTTTTGTAAACCGACGGTTGGAGGTTCAATTCCTCTCGCCAGCTCCACACCGAGCTTGCTGAGCCGCCGGCCCTCCCACTTCAAGGGCCGGCGGAGAACACCTTATTAGCTTTCTTTTGAGGTCTTCATGGCAGTCCGTGATCGCGAATGGCCGGCTTATACCCAGTGGTACTGCTGCCCTGCCTGCCACCGCCTGTGGACGTTCCAGGGCACGGAGGTCGTGGCCCTGGATACGAAGTTTGCGCTGGCCCCCGCCCGGCCCAGCAACGGTGTTCCGGCCAGGGTCTGCACCGTCTGCGAAGGCGACCATACCGCGCCCGTCGCCGAGATCTGACGAACAGCTGTTCAGCTTACAGCAGTCAGCCAGCAGCTGATGAATTCTCATCGGAAGCTGAAGGTTGACGGCTGACAGCTCCCTTGGCTTAGCTATGCGCCCCCCATCCCTCCCCGAAACATCCGCTGGCGACGCGACGCCCCGTGCAGCGCGGCAAACAGATGCCCGCGAAAGATCAGCATCGCCACAGCCAATGGCGGAGTCAACAGCATGACCAGCGCGGATCCGGCGGTCTCCGGCAGGCCCAGGTATCCGAGCCAGGCCGTGAGCAGCGTAAACGGCAGCACCAGCACCTGAAAGAAATCCAGCCCGGCTCCCCGTCCCAGACGCCCAGAAATCCCGAAGAAGAAGGACAGTCCTAGGGGCGTAACCAGTACGGCCAGAGGGAGAAACCACTCGATCCAGTTTTCCAAGACAAACTCGTAACTTTCCCGAATGACATCGAGCGGAGACTGGGGCCGCGCCTGATAGATGACTTCCGGCGCCGGGTTGAGCAGAATGAACAGGAGCATGAAGATCGCCGCGGCAAGGAAGGGGCCATTGGGATTGGCCGCCATGCCACGGTCCAGCACCATGATCGGCACCCAGAGCACAAACCCCACACCGATCACATCTCCGAAGTATCGTCCGAAGCTGTCCCAAATATCCTGAAACGTCATCCGTCGTATGCCGGCGACCGCCTGCTCGATCAGCCCGAGTGTTGCCCCGATCAACAGCGCATTGACCGCGCCCAGGATGAACCCACCGATCATACCCAAGGGCGCCGCCACCGAGGTCGCCAAGACCATCAGCCCCGCGAAAATCACCACAGCCAGGGCCAAGAGCCAGCTGCGAGCAAACGACTTCAGCGTGGCGCGCAGGGCGCCCCGGTAGAGTTCAATGGTCGCGCGGACGATTCCTGTCACGTATCTGTCCCCCTTCTTGCTTCTTCCCGCCTATCAGCTTCCCTTTGACCGCCTCATCCACCAGGCGGCACCTCTCGCGAGCAGTCCCCTAGGCACCCACCGGCCCAGCCAATCGGTCAGTGCCCCGCTCCAGTGTGTCGTGACGACCGTGCGCCCGCTACCCAATGCCCCCAGGGACGCGGCCACGACCTCCGCAGATGTCTGGGCCCTGAACGGACCCTTCTGGTGCGATCCGGCCGTCTGATGAAAATCGGTCAGCGTGGCGCCGGGGCAGCAGACCTGGATACGCACGCCGGCCGGGCGAACCTCTTCGGCCAGGGCCTCCGAAAAGGCGATGAGGAACGATTTCGTCGCTGCATATTCCGTCATGCCGGCAATCGGCATGAAACCCGCCGTCGAGGCCACATTGATGATGGCGCCGGACCGACGTTCGACCATGCCGGGCAGAAACAGCCGGCAGCTTTCGACGACGGTATTCACGTGCAGCCGGAGCATGGCCTGGATGCGGGCCATCGACATGGCGATAAAGTCCCCGCTCGACCCGAATCCGGCGTTGTTGATCAAGAGGTCCACCGCCGCACGACGCTCTCGCGCGGCCTGGTACAGCCGATGGGCCGCCTCCGGGTCGGACAGCTCCAGCAGCGCGATATCCGCTTGTACCTGGTGTCGTCCCGTCAATTCCGAGGCGAGCAGTTCCAGCTTGGGACGATCCCTCGCCACCAACAGGAGATCATAGCCACGGAAGGCCAGCACACGGGCATACTCGGCCCCAATCCCCCGGGACGCCCCGGTGATCACGGCAAAGGACCGTGTAGTTCCTTGATTTGCCACACATACCTCGCGCGCGACAATAGTCCGGGCTGGCCCTTGGGGTCAAGCGGGTTATCCCACACCTGTCCGGCAAATATAGAGCAGGAGGAAGCCCCGCGAGGCGCGCCCCATCCGCGACCTTCCGCGAAGCTACGCCTTACGCCGACCACCCCCTGAGAGACGCATACATAGAATCTCGGGCGATTCTGCATTTACCCGGCTCAGGTCGTTGACTTGAAGGCTGGCATGATTATTGTTCTCTCATATTCGCATCGCTTGCCTCATAATAAGGCCCTGGAGGACATCAAACATGGATATGAATCGCATGACGGTGAAGCTGCAGGAAGCCCTGCAGACCGCCTCGGCCCACGCGATGCGGCGGAGTCACCAGGGCATTGACGTCGAACATCTGGTGCTGGCGCTGCTGGAGCAGACAGACGGCATTGCCACGCCGTTGCTGGAACAGGCGGGCATCTCGGTGCCGGCCATCAGCGCCGCCGCCGAGCAGGTCCTGGCCAAGCTCCCTCAAGTCCAGGGAGGCGGCGCCACGCCGGGACAGTTGCACCTGACCTCCCGCCTCGCCAACGTCCTCAGCCGCGCCGAACAGGAGATGGCCGGACTGAAGGACGAGTACTTGAGCGTGGAGCACCTGCTCCTGGCCATGACCGAAGAAGGCGGGATTTTCCGCAAACTGGGACTGACCCGCGATCGGCTCCTGGCAGCCCTGCAGCAGGTCCGCGGCAACCAGCGGATCACCAGCCAGGACCCGGAGGGCACCTACCAGGCCCTGGAGAAATACGGCCGCGACCTCACCAAACTGGCCGGTCAGGGCAAACTGGACCCGGTCATCGGACGCGACGAGGAAATCCGGCGCGTGATTCAAATTCTCTCGCGGCGCACGAAGAACAACCCGGTGCTGATCGGCGAGCCGGGCGTGGGCAAGACCGCCATCGTGGAAGGGCTTGCGCAACGGATCGTGAAAGGCGACGTGCCCGAAGGCTTGAAACAGAAACGCCTCATCGTACTGGACATGGGTGCGCTGGTGGCAGGAGCCAAGTTCCGCGGTGAATTCGAAGAGCGGCTGAAGGCCGTGCTCAAGGAGATCCAGGCGGCGCAGGGCCAGATCCTGCTGTTCATCGACGAACTGCACACCGTCGTGGGCGCCGGCGCGGCGGAAGGCTCGATGGACGCCGCCAACCTGCTCAAGCCCATGCTGGCGCGCGGCGAGTTGCACTTGATCGGCGCGACAACGCTGGACGAATACCGCAAGCACATCGAAAAGGACGCGGCGCTGGAGCGGCGGTTTCAGCCCGTGCTGGTGGATCAACCCTCGGTCGAGGACACGATTTCGATCCTGCGCGGACTGAAGGAACGGTACGAAACCCACCATGGCGTGCGGATCAAAGACGCGGCCCTCGTGGCAGCCGCCAAGCTGTCGCATCGCTACATCGGCGACCGGTTCCTGCCCGACAAGGCGATCGATCTGGTGGATGAAGCGGCGGCCCGCCTGCGCACCGACATCGACAGTTTGCCGGCCGAGCTGGACGAAGTGTCGCGCAAGGTGATGCAACTGGAGATCGAGCGCGAGGCCCTGCGCAAAGAAACCGATCCGGGCAGCAAGGCCCGGCTGGATACCCTGGAACTAGAGCTGGCGGAGAAACGCCGGGATATGGACGCGCTCAAAGCGCGCTGGGAGGCCGAAAAGGCTTCGGTGGGACGCCTGCGCAAGATTCGCCAACAGATCGAGGGCGCGCGTCAGCAGGTCGAGCGGGCGGAACGAGCCTACGACCTCAACCGGGTGGCGGAACTGCGCTATGGCGAGATCCCGAAGCTGGAGCGGGAACTCTCGATCGAAGAACAGGCCCTGGTTAAGAAGCAAGGCGAGAGCCGGCTCCTGAAGGAAGAAGTGGATGAAGAGGACATCGCGCTGGTGGTCAGCCGCTGGACCGGCATCCCCGTCACCCGGTTGATGGAAGGCGAGATGGAAAAGCTGCTCAAGCTGGAGGACCTCCTGCACCAGCGGGTGATCGGCCAGGATGAAGCGGTCCGGGCCGTAGCCGACGCCGTGCTCCGGGCCCGCTCCGGCATCAAGGACCCGAACCGGCCGATCGGCTCGTTCCTGTTTCTCGGTCCGACCGGCGTCGGCAAGACCGAGCTGGCCCGCGCCCTGGCCGTCACCCTCTTCGACGACGAGGCCAATTTGATTCGGATCGACATGTCCGAATACATGGAAAAGCATACAGTCGCGCGGCTCATCGGCGCCCCGCCCGGCTATGTGGGCTACGAGGAAGGCGGCCAGTTGACCGAAGCCGTGCGCCGGCATCCGTTCTGCGTCATCCTCTTCGACGAGATCGAAAAAGCGCACCACGACGTCTTCAACGTCCTGCTGCAGGTCCTGGACGACGGTCGGCTGACCGACTCGCAAGGCCGGACGGTGGACTTCAAGAACACCGTGTTGATCATGACCTCGAACCTCGGCAGCCAGAACATTTTGGACGCCCAGCGGCACCAGGCCTCGCAGGAAGACGTTCGGGCCCTGGTGATGGAAGAACTGCGCCAACACTTCCGCCCGGAGTTTCTCAACCGCGTGGATGAGACCGTGGTCTTCCACACGCTCAGCGCCGACCAACTGACGAAGATCGTGGACATCCAGCTGGCGCGGCTGCGGAGCCGCCTGGCGGAACGTCGCATCCCGCTGGTCCTCACGCCGGCGGCGCTCAAGCAGCTCGCCACGAGAGGCTACGATCCCATCTACGGAGCGCGTCCGCTCAAGCGGCTGATCCAGCAGGAGGTCGAAACGGCGATCGCGCGGCTCCTCATCAAGGGAGACCTGCGGGATGGAGACACGGCGACCGTGGACGTCAAGGACGGCTCGGTCCTGGTGGTCCCGACGGTGCAGGCGTCACCCGACTGACCGTCGGCCTTGCCCCGGGGCTTGACCGGCCGTCAAACCTGGTTATCTAAAGCACTGGTTCGCAGGCGGATAAAACAGGCCATCGAGCCATTCATTCACATAAGGAAGGGGGATGCTATGACCCTGATGACATACACACCGTTTGATCGGCAGATCGATCAGCTCTTCAACGAGACGCTCGGGCTGCGGAGCAAACCCGCGGCGGCATGGGCACCTCGTTGCAACGTTTACGAGGATGAGCAGCGCTTTGTGGTAGAGGCGGCTCTGCCCGGGATGGATGCGAAGGAAATTGATATCCAGGTCGAGGATGGGATACTGACCTTGGCGGGCGAGCGCAAAACCGCGCACAAGCCCGACCAGACCTATCTGGTCAAGGAAATCGGCTTGGGACCATTTTCCCGGTCCTTCACGTTGCCGACCAACGTGGATCAGGGAAAGGTCGCCGCATCCTACAAGCAAGGCGTGCTGGTGATCGAACTGCCCAAGCGCGAGGAAACCAAACCGCGCCGCATCACGATCGACGCCGAGTAAGGCAAGCACCGAATGGCCGGGCGGGGGAGCAGCCGCTCTCCCGCCCGGCCATTCCCCTAGCCGATCGCAACCGACTTCCCCTTGAGATCCTGGGTCTTCCCGCTGGCGTGGCGCTTCTCGATGCGCCATTCGGTGGGCGTGATTTGCAGCAGATGCCCTTTTACCGTCAACAATTCCCCCTGCGTGAACCGCACGCGCCCGGCATCTCCCAGCTCAACCTGCAGCACCACTTTCCCCGTCTCGGTGTTCTTGATCAAGAGACTGGTCGGCGTGCGGCTAAGCTCATGCGCGCGCCGTTCGTTGAACGCCAACGTACTGTCCACAACCTTGACGATCAGCCGGCTCATCTCATCGTACAGCACACAGCTGACCCGCAGCGGCCCGACCGGCTTTGGCAGCGACACTTCGATCTGCGGAATATTTTCGATTTCCACTGTGCCATCGCAGTTGCGATACAAATTGGACCCGATTTCTATGTCCACTCTATCCTCTCGCATCTCAATCAAGCCGTCAGCCATCAGCTTTCAGCACGGAACGATCCGGCCTCAACTGAGGGCGGATCGCTGACGGTTCCTGGTTATGATCTCTTGATCCGATCCAGAATCAGCGCCACGCACCCGCCCAGCAACCCTCCGCCCACCACCGCGGTAAGGAGTTCGACCAGCTTCACCTCCCACAAAGAGCCCTGGGCTTGCACGACTTCCCGGATGCCGCCTTGAAGCATGATCACCGACAATGCCATGGCCGAACCGATCAGAAACCACCAGGCGAACATCTTGACGACTTCCATGGCGCGGCTCTCCTTTACGACCAGTCGCTTCCGCGTCGGTCCAGACTGCGGTACTGAATCGCCTCCGCCAAATGGGAGGCCTGGATCCGATCCGACCCGGCCAGGTCGGCGATCGTCCGCGCTACGCGCAGAATGCGCCCGTAGGCCCGGGCGGACAGGCCGAGCGTCCCGATGGCCCGTTCCAGCAGCTCCCGGTCGCCCGTATCCAGCGCGCAGTATTTCTTCAAATGACGGGGCTTGAGCTGGGCGTTGCTGAAGATCGTTTCCTTCCGGTAGCGGAGCGCCTGTCGCTTCCGGGCTTCCGCCACCCGCTCCCTGATCGTTGCGGACGGTTCCCTGGTTCCGTCCCGTCCCAACTCGCGGACCGGGACCGAGGGAACCATCACCTGAATGTCCAGCCGGTCCATCAGTGGCCCGGACAGACGGGTTCGGTACATCCTGATCTGGTTCGGGGCACATCGGCACTCCTTGGTTGAGTCTCCGTAATAGCCGCAAGGACAGGGATTCATCGCCGCCACCAGCATGACGCGCGCCGGATATCGCAGCGATCCGCTGACCCTCGTGAGGGCCACGGTACCGTCTTCGAGGGGCTGCCGCAACCCCTCCAGCACATGCCGCTTGAACAAGGGGATCTCGTCCAGAAACAAGACCCCGTGATGGGCCAAGGACACTTCGCCCGGACGGGGCACGGCGCCCCCGCCCACAAGCCCGGCGTCGGAAATGCTGTGATGCGGAGCCCGGAAGGGCCGGGTCGTCACCAGCGGATGCCCCGCGCCCAGCAACCCCGCCACGCTATGCACACGCGTGGTCTCGATGGCCTCTTCCGGCTCCATCGCCGGCAGGATGCCCGGCAGGCGCCGCGCCAACATCGTCTTGCCGGAGCCGGGAGGCCCGACCATCAGGACATTGTGTCCGCCCGCCGCCGCAATCTCCAGCGCCCGCTTTGCGTGCTCCTGCCCGACGACCTCCGCAAAGTCATCCTCCGACAGGACCGGTTCAGCCAGCAGGGCCTGACGGTCCACTTCGACCGGAGGGATGACCGAGCGGCCGCTCAGAAACTCCACGGCTTCGGGCAAGGTCCGAACCGGATGGGCCGCCACCCCCTCGACAACCGCGGCCTCCGTCGCGTTCGCCTCCGGCAGCACCAACTGGTGGGTCCGCCGGAACGCCAAGCCGATCGAGAGGGCCCCGACCACGGGCTTAATGCGGCCATCCAGCGACAGTTCCCCGACCAACACCCGATCGCGCAACGCCTCCGGTGGAAGCACCTCTTCCGCGACGAGAATGCCCAGGGCGATCGGTAGGTCCAGGCCGGACCCTTCTTTTTTCAACCCGGCCGGCGCCAGATTGACCGTGATCTTTTTGACCGGAAACGAGAAACCGGAATTCTTGAGCGCCGCGCGGACCCGGTCACGGCTCTCGCGCACGGTGGCATCCGGCAACCCCACCACCGCAAACTGCGGCAGGCCGCCTCCGATATCCACCTCGACCTCCACCGGATGCGCATCCAGTCCGACCAACGCTGCGCTGAGAACCTTGGCCAACATACGATTGCCTTGCGGCGAGGCGACGGATCGAGGCTTCGCGATTATAGGCCTGCCCCACGGACATTTCAATTGGACTTTTCAATCACAGCAGGCGGGCCGACGCACAACCGAACGCCCCCGTGTATAATACAGCTATGCGCCGCTCGATCGTCCACGGCTTCGTTGTTCTCTCATTGCTTCTGGGCCTTGCGTTGACGGATCCGCCGGCTTCCTCCGCCCTTGCACAGGAACCGCCGACGACTCCTCGAAGCCAGGGCCGCGCCTCTGCCGCGCAGGTCGGAACGGTCATGGCCCTGCTGGCGACCTTTCAGGACGCCGGCGCCCTTCCCCCGGAATCCAGCTCCGAGGCCAACCGACTCATCAAAGCCCTCATTCAGTTTCAGGCGGCGTTCATGAAAAGCGGAGACTCTAGCGTCTCGGACGTCTTGCTCCAGGCCCTCTCGGCAAAGTTCGGCAGCGATGCACCGGCGGCGGCTCGGGCCTTTCGGACCGACGGGTGGACCTCCGAATCCTTGGAAGCGTTGGTGGACTATGTGACCGGCAGCCCCCCCTGGGAAAAGGGATCGTTTGAACAGGGCCTGCGCGCGTATAATGTGGGGCGGCAGGATTTTGAGTTGCTGGCGCGCGTTTTCGTCGCCGCCCGCCTGGACCTGCAACGCCGGGGACAGGACCTGCATCAGGTCTATCGAGCCAGGAGACTGGAAATGCCTGGCGGGCGAACCGTCCCCAAGAAGAGCACTCCCGCCATCGAATGAACGCAACCGGACAGGCAGCGATCGACCCATCACTAACGGAGGAGGCGGAGCATGGCGACAAAAGCCTACATCCTGATCAAGGTTAAGGCCGGCAAGACCAAGGAGGTCATCAAGCAGCTCAAAAAGATCCCTGGCCTCGAGCAGGCGCACCCCTGCTTCGGCCAGCCGGACATCTTCAGCTTCGTCAATGTCGCCGACGAGAAAGCCCTGTCCGACGTGGTGATCACGAAAATCCACACGATCGAGGGCGTGGAGGAGACCGACACGCATATTGTCGCGGAAACCTAACCGGCAAAGACCACCTGCGCAACCGGCGGCAGTCAACGACAACAAGGGTGTGGGAGAGGCGGGGGTCTCGGGGCTCCCTCCCACGCTCATTGACAAGCCGGCGGGGCCGTCGCTATAGTACGCCCCGCTCGCCGCAACCAAGGCCACCACGCGATTCTTCACCGCCCATCGAACCAAGGAGCACCATGCCCGAACGGCTTCCTCGTTTCACGAAAGACCAAATCGGCACAAGCGCCGTACGCTTCCCGAGCGGCGTTCCGATGCCCTCCATGACCGATGCCGCCGTGGACCCCTACGCCAAGACCAGGGTCTCCAAAGAAGTCTTGGTGGAAGGGTTGCTGTTCGGCCCGCAGGAGAAGGGGCCGTTCCCCGGCATGGTCCTGTTGCACGAAGCCTGGGGGCTCACGGCCCAGATCAAGAACCTCGGCAGCCGGCTGGCCCAGGAAGGCTATGTGGTGCTGATCCCCAACCTCTATTCCCGGCAAGGCGGCATGGTCACGGCCAACGAGGAAATTGCGAACGCCCTGGCCGCCCGCGTCAAAGAGACGGACCTGTTGCAGGACATCTCCTCATGTTGTGAATTTCTCAATACCCGCGACCACGTCATGCGCAACATTCATGGCGTCATCGGATTCGGCCTGGGCGGAGCGCTGGCCATGCGGTTTGCCTGCCAACGCAAGCGCCTCCGCGCCGCCGTAGCCTTCTACGCTACACCGCCAACTCCACCGACGGTCCTGAACGATCTGGTCTGCCCGCTCCTCTACCATCAGGCAGGAGCCGATACCCGGGTGCCGGCCGACTCGGCGGAACAGCTTCGCCAGACGGCCAAGACGACAGGCAAACAGGTAGAGATCCGCACTTACGCCGGGACTCCCCATGCCTTCATGAACGAAGCGAAGCCGGACAGCTATCGGCCGGAAGCAGCGAATGAGGCCTGGGAAGCGACCATTCAATTCCTCAGTCAACACCTAAAATAAACAGTGCAAGCCATCGCAAGACTAAACGTATTCAACCATCGACAAGACTGGATTGCCCGCGCCCTACTGGTGGGCGCCATCATCCTTTCAGCCTGGGTTATCCCCTCCCATCCAGCTCATGCCGACGGCCCGGCTGATCAACCTGACTTCGCCTCCATCGTGAAAGCGCACCAACAAGGCCTGGCCTCCCTCGCTTCCGATGCCCAGGCCCAGACCCTCTTTGCATCCAGCCTGGGGGCGGCCTTGAACCTCAAAGATGGCCCCCCGACCGGCAAGCCTGGAGCCAGAAGCCAGCCGCAATCCGACCGGAGCGACCGCGTTGCAGGACAGGCGGAGGGGTCACCTCAAACAGAATGGGGCAACTTCTCCCTTCGGCTCACCGCCGAGCTGGCCGCCTGGAACCTGGCCGTCGGCCTGAGAGAGGCGGCCGACAAGGGAGACCAGGCACTCCAGACGTTGGTCCGGGCTAACGGCATGCAACACAGTTGGCTCACGGGAACCAACCAGCAACGTGAACGCCTGCGCCGAGCGTTTCTCCTGGCCGAAACCCTGACCGCCTTCGCCCCGACCGGTCAGCCCACTGGCGAGGGAACGGGGAGCCTCGACTATGCGGCAGACCTCGACCGCGCCATGCCCCTCACAGGCGCCGACAATTCGTGGTTGACTCTGGCCGAACGGACCGGGGCGACCGGCCTCAGACAACGCCTGCGCTCCGGCGCGCCGTCGTCGTCCAGCGAACCGGATATGGACCGTCTGGCGCAGACCTACTTCGAGACAAGACTGAAACCGGTATTCGTCGCGCAGGTGATCGCGCTGGCCTTGCGGGCGGAAGCGGAAGCGGAGCGGAACAGCCGAGAGGCCTGGCTCCAATTGCGGACCTGGCGGGATCGTCAGCGGGAAAGCAAAGGGTTGGCGCGCCTGTGCGGGACTTGGCAATGGACCATTCACAACCACCAGAACCACCAGGACCACAAGATGGTGATGGTGTTCGCCCCGCCGCCAGAGACGCAGCAAGCCGCTTCGGCCCAGGGGATGAAGCCGGCCAAGATCGTCGTCCTGGGGGAAGGCGTCTATCTGCGCTGGGAATCAGCGGGAGGATATCAGGAAGACAGCCTGCTCTTCACCAGCGAAGGGCAACGACTGGAGGGCAGCTTCGTCAACTCGGCCGGAGCCTGGGGATCGATCACGGGCAAACGCGTGGCCGCCTGCAAGAATTGACGATTGAGTGATTGAAGATTGATGATTGAAAGAACACGATTCGTCGATTCCTCTTCCGACAACGATTCGCTCATCAACCATCATCAATTCCGTTCAATCATTAATCCTTCTTGATAGCCCCCCCACGCCAAACATCCCCATCCCGCGATGAAACAGACCCCGCCCACCGGCGTGATCGCGCCCAGCCATCGAAGGCCGCTCAAGGCCAGCGCATAGAGACTGCCGGAAAAGAGCAGGATGCCGGCGAGAAACAGCCAGCCCGCGAGACGCAAGCACCTCCATCCAGCCTGCGCCTCCGGCCCCCTTCGCTCGAGCAGCATCCCGGTCAGCAGAAGCGTCAGCGCATGGTACATCTGATAGCGGACTGCGGTTTCGAAGACCGCTTGCATCTCCGTCGGCAGGACCGCCTTGAGGGCATGGGCGCCGAACGCACCGGCCGCGACCCCCAAGGCTCCCAGCGCCGCCCCCAGCAGCAAGAAATTCGACGGTTGCCCCATGTCCATGCGTTCCATCGGCCCTCCTTCCGTCAGCCCTGCACCTGTCGGCCCTCCTCTATAACCACGCGATACAAAACCTGGCTGAATGCGACGAGTGTATAGGGCTTCGCCACCATCCCGCAAAATCCGTAACGACGATAATCGGCCATGACCGGATCGTTGGCATAGCCGCTGGAAACGACGGCCTTGACCTGAGGATCCATCTCCAACAGTTGCTCGAGCGTTTCCAGCCCGCCCATGCCGCCAGGAATTGTCAAATCCATGATGACCGCGTCGAACGGCCGGTCCTGCTCCTTGGCCTCCCGATACATCTGCAGCGCCTGGGCGCCGTCGCTCGCCTCCGCCGCTTCATAGCCGCATTGCGTCAGCATCTCGACGCCCACGGCGCGAATCACCGGCTCGTCGTCCATGATCAGCACCCGCCCCCGCCCTTGCATCACGAGATGTACCCGCTCCTGGGGAGCCGGCGTGCCGGCCGACGAGGCCGGCAGGTAGATCGAGAAGCTCGTGCCCACGCCGAGCTGGGATTCCACCGTCAAATGTCCCTCATGGTTCTTGACGATTGAGAACGAGGTGGATAGGCCCAGACCGCTGCCCACTTTCTTCGTCGTAAAATAGGGGTCAAAGATCTTGGTGAGAAACTGCGGCGCGATGCCCACGCCCTGATCCCGGATCGTGACCTTGACATAGCGTCCGTCCGGAAGCGGCGGTTGCCGGGCCACGGCAAAGCCGGCCAGCACCACATTTTCCCCCCGAATCGTCACGGTGCCTCCGTTGGGCATGGCTTGCTGCGCGTTGAGGACCAGGTTGTGCACCACCTGGCTCATCTGCCCCTCATCGATATCGACAGCCCACAGATCCTGGGGAAACAGGCAATCGCACAGGACGTTGCTCCCGCGCAGCACGAAGTTCGCCCACTCCGGCAACAGCTCGCCGATCGCCGAGACCCGCTTGAGCGGCTGCCCCCCCTTGGAAAAAGTCAGGAGCTGTTGGGTCAGGCCGGTGGCCCGGAGCGTGGCGCTTTCCGCCTCGCTGAGCCGGCGGAACAGTTTGTCCTCCTGGTTCAGCCCCCGCTTGGCCAGGGAAAGATTCCCGAGGACCGCCGTGAGAATGTTGTTGAAGTCGTGGGCGATCCCGCCGGCCAGGACTCCGATCGATTCCAGCTTCTTCACAACTAGCAGCTGCCGTTCGATTTTCGCCTGCTCGGTCACATCCCGAAACACGAGCACCACGCCGATGATCGTCCCGTCGTGCGCCCTGATGGGAGCGCCGCTGTCGGCCACGAGCCGTTCGGCCCCGTCCTTGGCGATGAGGAGCGCGTGGGCGCTCAACGCCACCACGTGGCCCCTCCGCAGAACCTGCTCGGCGGGACTGACACGGGGCTGGCGCGTCATCTCGTCCACGATATGAAAGACCCGGTTCAGCGGCTGTCCCTGCGCGTCCGCCTGGGTCCAGCCGGTCAGCGTCTCGGCGACGGCGTTGAGCAGCTGAACATATCCTTCCGCATCGGTGGCGATCACGCCGTCGCCGATCGAGCGGAGCGTCACGTCCAGCCGCTCCTTTTCGGCCGCCAAGGCACGCTCGGCCTCCTTGCGTTCGATGAATTGGCCGACCTGCCGTCCGACGGCCGTCATCATGGCCAGCAAATTCTCGTCCGGTTGCCTGGGCGCCCGACTGAAGAACTCCAGGACTCCCAGCGTGTCCGTTCCCACCTGCACAGGAAATCCGAACGCGCCGTGCAACCCGGCGTCAGCCGCCGCCTGCTCGCGCGGGAAATTTCTGTCCTGCGCCACATCGGCAATCCAGGCCGCCTCGCCTCCGGCCCAGACTCGGCCCGGCAGACCCACCCCCCCCTCGAAGGTCCGGCGCCGACTCTCCTGCACAAACCCCGGACAGTTCGCCTCGAGGAGCGGGTGTTGCCAGCCATGCTCGAACCGAAGGTGCTGTCCGGCTTCATCTATCGTCCAGAGCAGCCCCACATCCCAGGCCAGGGTCCGGCAGATCGTCTCCAGCAGCTTCGGGGCGGCCTCCGGGAGAGAAGCGGACTCCGAGAGAATGCGGGTGACCGTATGCTCCGCCAGCATCTGCTTTTCCGCCTTCCGCCGCTCCTCGATCCCGCGGAAGACCAGCACCACCCCGATCATCCGCCCTGCCGCATCCCGGATCGGGGCCCCGCTGTCGTCGATGGGACATTCCGTCCCGTCCCGCGCCATCAAGATCGTATGGTTGGCCAGGCCCGCCACCATCCCTTCCCGCAGCACCTTGGTCACGGGGCTCTCCACCGTCTCGCGGCTGTTCTCATTGACGATCTTGAAAATCTCATCCAGGGGCCGGCCTTTCGCGTCCGACTGTTGCCAGCCGGTCAGCGATTGCGCGATCTGGTTCATGAACAGGACCGTCCCATGACGATCAGTGGCGATCACGGCATCCCCGATGCTCCCGAGCGTGATGGACAGCCACTCTTCCCGTTCCTGGGAATAGCCGTACAGGCCGGCCAGGGACCGCGCGGCCCAGAGCGTCAAGCCCAGCATGGGCAGCCACACGAGCAAGCCCAGCCCGCCCAGGCGCAGCAAGTCCATGCGGATCGGCGCCAGCACATCGCCCCGATTCATCCGCACGAGGACGCCCCACTTTACGCCGCCCCCGGCGTCCACGCCGTGCGTTCGCGCATAGCCCGTGATCACCTGGACATGCCGGCGCAGATGTTCTTCTTCGACATAGCCCGAGCGATCCGATTGGCTCAGCCTCGCCGAGGGCAACCCGAGTCGCAGCAGGTTGATCGGCTCCTTGAAGGCCTGTTCGGAATCCACAAAAGCCGCTCCGGATGCGGTGACAAACTGGTACTCCAGACGGCCGGAAAAGCCCGCGCGCATTTGGAACGTCCGCAAGGTCTGCGTGACAGCCTCTTCCAACTCCGCCAGCCCCACGAGGGCCGTGACTGCGCCGAGGAACTCGCCGCCCGGCCCGGCCAGACGTGCCGTAAACGCCAGCGTATCGGGCCCGCCCGCCTCCGTGAACGGCGAGACATCGGCGATGTGGAAGGCGGCGCCGTCCCGCACCGTGCGAAACCATGCGGTCTCCGCCCGGTCCCGGCCGATCGTCGCCGCATCGGTGGCGGCCAGGATACGGCCTTGCGCATCGGTCACCCCCAACCATACATAGTCCGGCGCCTGCACCGCTTTAATGTCCCGGAGAAATCGCGTCATCGCGGCCGAGTCCCGGCTGTGGAGCACCGGGCTGGAGGCGATGATCCGGACGTCCCCCAGACGTTCGCGCAGAACCCGGTCCACCTTGTCCGCGATCTCCGCCGCCGACAGGCTCAATGTTTCGCCGGTCGCCTGCACAAGCCGGCGCTCCACATACCGCAGCCCCAGCGCCGCGATCGCACAGGCCAGCAGAGAGATGAGCACAATGAGGAGCAGGAGGCGTCGGGAAGGCCCAGCCCAGGGGTAAGCCGATCCGGCTGATGTGTCCGTCCGAGGTGTCATGAGTAGGCCGCGGCCTACTAACCATTCGGCGGATGATTTGTCAAGTGCGCGGACCTGCGGAAGGACTCAGGGTAAACCAGGAGACGCGGGCGGCGCGTTCGGGACAGACGATTCCGTAAAGACGGTCAACTCCACGCGCCGGTTTTTGGCGCGGCTCTCCGGCGTCAGGTTGTCGGCGACCGGCTTGAACTCGCCGAAGCCGGTCGCCTCAAACAGTTCGGGCTTGACCTGATACATCTCGGTCAGCACGCGGACCACCATGACCGCGCGAACGGACGACAATTCCCAGTTGGAGGGAAACTGCGCCGTTTGAATGGGCACGTTGTCCGTATGTCCCTCCACCTTCACGTGCGTCGTCTTCACCCCGACCTCGCTGTGGGAGAAGACCTCTGCGAGAGCCTCCAGGAATGGCAGGGCTTCCGGACGAATGTCGGCGCGGCCGCTTTCGAACAGCGTGCTGTCGGCAATCGTCAGAAGAACCCCCTTGTCGGTGGACAACAACCCCGGGATCGGCTTGACGGTAATCGGATGCCCCGGGCCTTGCAACTTGGAGATGGCGAGTTCGAGTTTTTTGACGAAGGAAGTCTTGGGGCCGGCCACCGGAATGAGGGAAGACTTATAGTCGCCGACGTCGATGCGATGGGACGAGACCGGCGGCGAAGTCACCGGGCGCAACGCGGCCTGGATGGACTCGCTGACCGCCCGGTACTTCCCCTCGTTGACCGAGGAGACGGAATACATCACGACGAAAAAGGCGAAGAGGAGCGTGATGAAGTCGGCGTAGGAGACCAGCCACCGCTCGTGGTTCTCATGCTCTTCGTGTTTGTGCTTCTTCGCCATGGCGGAAAGTAAGCGGTCGGCATTCAGCTCTCAGCTCGTTGCTTCGAAATTCATGCTGAAAGCTGAGGGCTGACGGCTGCTCACTTCTTTTTCTCGACGGCACGCTCGCTGTGCGGCAGATAGCCTTCCAGCTTCTCCTGCAGCATGCGGGGATTCTCGCCCTGCGCCAGCCCGACGAGCCCCTCGATCATCATCGTACGCGCCGTGGTCGTGCCCTTGATTTTCAATTTGATCTTGTTGGCGAGCGGCAAAAAGAACAGGTTGGCCGCGCCGACCCCGTAGACGGTCGCCACGAAGGCAACCGCGATGCCGCCGCCCAGCTTCGAGGGGTCGGCCAGGTTTTCCATCACATGGATCAACCCGAGCACGGCGCCGAGAATCCCGACCGTCGGGGCGTAGCCACCGGCTGCCTCCCACACCTTGGCCGCGGTCACCCCCTCCTCCTCCTCATGCTCCACCTCGAGCTCAAGCATGCCCTGCATCACCTTGGCATCGGTCCCGTCCACGATCATCTGCACGCCCTTTCGGAAGAGCGGGTCCTTGATGTCTTTCAGCTTGCCCTCCAGCGCCAGCAGCCCTTGCTTGCGCGAGATATTCGCCAGGTCCACGATCTGGGCGATGTGCTCCTTGGCATGGCTCTTGGGATCGAACAGCGCGAGGGACAGCGAGGTCACGCCCTTGATCACCACGGACAGGGGATTCTGGACGCAGATCGCCCCGATGGTGCCCCCCATCACGATGATGAAGGCGGTCAGCTGCATGATGGAGCCGAGGTGTCCGCCTTCCAGCGCCTGGCCGCCGATGATCGAGCCGAGCGCAAGCGCGATCCCGACGAAGGTCATAATGTCCATGACGCGTCGCTCCTAACAGGCACGATCCGACACAAACCGGCAGCAACGGCGCGAACCAAGCCGGGCTTCACTTTCCCCGCTTGCACGCCTGAAAAATCTCTGATATAGGCTAGGCAAGAAGTGCCTCGTCGGTTCACCCGCAACGTATGGAGGCTCCATGACACCGGCAGACAGCCTGATGCTGGACGCCAAGCAGGCGATTCTCGAGGAACAGCACCGTCGCTTCCAGTCTCTGCAGGAGGAAGGACGGCTGCAGGAAGCCATGCAGCAGTTCCAGGTCACACTGGGCTGCGCATCCGACCTGCTGAACGATTCGCTCGGCGTGCTGGAGCGGTTGCTGGTCGAACGACGCAGCGCCGTCCTCCCGCACGGCCAAGAGCCGCCCCGGCTCCCCGAGCTGGGCGCCTAACTCCGCCCGCGGAACCCCCTTCAGGCCGCTTCCGACACCGCCCCATCGGTGGGCAAGAGGAGCCGTTTCAGGTCCAAGAGCGTCAGCAGCCGGTCCTCAAGCCGGCCGACGCCTTGGATGAACTCGGCGCCGACGGTCGCGCCCAGCGACGGCGCCGGCTCCATGGCGCTCTTGGGAATCCGCAACACCTCCGAGACCGAGTCCACGACCAGACCGACCACCCGCCCGCGCACCATCACCACCACGATGCGCGACTGGGCCGTCCGCGCCGCCTCCGGTACGCCCAGACGCCGGCGCAGATCCAGCACCGGGATGATGCGGCCGCGCAGGTTGATGACCCCTTCCACGAAAGACGGGGATTTGGGGACTCTGGTAATCTCGACCATGCGGATGATCTCCTGAACGCTCAGGATATCCACCGCAAATTCCTCCCCGTCCACGTGGCAGGTGACGAACTGGGAAAACTCCTCCGTGCTTGCTTCGTGTTCGGCGGACGCGGTGTTATAGACATCGCTGGCTCTCGCCGGATCGGTCTTCTGGGTGATCATCCCCTTACCCCCTGCGCTTGTCCGAGCCGGCGATTTTGAACCCGCCGACGATGGTCTGCAGCTCCGTCGCCAGCACGCTGAGATCCTGGCTGGCCTTGGCCGACTCCGTGGCTCCGCCGGCCGACTCCTTGCTGACCTTGGCGACGTTCTCCAGATCGCCGGAGATCTGCTGAGTGGCCACGGACTGCTCTTCCGCCGCGACCGCGATCAGCCGGATCATGTCCGCCGTCTGCGTCACCCGTTCGGCGATGGTGGCCAGGGATTCGCCGGTCTTGTTGACGAGATCGACCCCGCTGTTGACCTTTTGCGTCCCCTCGTCCATCGAGGCCACCGCCCCCTTGGTGTCCTGTTGGATGTGGCGGATCATGTCGCCGATTTCCTTCGTGGCTTTGGTCGTCCGCTCGGCCAGCTTCCGGACCTCGTCGGCGACGACCGCGAACCCGCGGCCCTGTTCGCCGGCCCGGGCCGCTTCAATCGCGGCATTCAACGCCAGCAAGTTGGTCTGGTCCGCGATGTCCTCGATGACCCGCACGATCTCCCCGATCTGATCCGACGATTTGCCGAGCGTCGCGATGATCGTCGCCGACTGGGACACGGCGTCGGAGAGCTGCTGCATCCCCGAAATCGTCTCCTGCACGACGTCCTTGCCGCTCTTGGCCGTTTCCACCGCTTCCTGGGCGATCGAGGCCGCCTTGCCGGAGTTCTGGGCCACCTCGCCGACGGTCGCGTTCATTTCCTCCACCGCGGCTGCGGTCTGGGCCGTCCGCGCCGTCAAGCCGTCGGCCCCCTTGGCCATCTCCTCGGAGGTGGCGGACAGTTGAACGGACGCGGCCGCCACCTTGTCCGTCACATGGGCGACTTTCCCGATCATCCCCTGCAATTTCTCGATGAACAGGTTCATCCAGCCGGCCAGTTCGTTGATCTCATCCTTCCCGGCCACCGGCACCCGCTTGGTCAAATCGCCTTCGCCCTCGGCAATGTCGTGCGTGATCGCCGTCATCTGATGCAGGGGCTTCAGCACAACCACGCGCAAGAGGCCGTACATCGCGGCCAGGATGGCCAGGATCATGCCGATGAGGACCATCGCACTCTTGACAAAGGAATCCTGCGCAAATTGTTTCGCCTTGACCATCGGGAAGGACACCGACAATATGCCCAGCGTATCCCCGATTTTCTTGTCCGTATGGCAGCCGATGCAGGCGGCCACCTGGGCCTTGTCCGGGGTCGCGCGGCGGTAGAAGGGCTCTCCGTTCTGCTCTTCCACCCGCGCATAGGATTCGGCTCCGCCCATAATGGCCCTCATCGCCGCTTCCTCGAAGCCGTCCTTGGGCGCATTGCTCGGATTCAGCGGGGTCGCGCTCACCATGCGTGCCGTCAAGATCCCGTCCTTGCCCAGTATCTCGCCGATTTCCCTCATGGCCGTGGCCGGCAGCGGCACCGCCTTGGGATTGTCCGCATGGTCCTTGACCACGACCATCTCGCTCTTGGGCATAGCCTTGACCTTGGCCACATAGTTCTTGGTAATGTAGGCGCGGGTGGCTTCCATCTGCGCCTGCACGACTTTGCCACGCATCTCCAGCATCCCCAACAGTTGGACTTGGTTTTGCTGGTAGGTCACCCACAGGCCGATGGCCATGACCACGAGCCCGACGCCCGTGATCAACATGAGAAACTTCGGTCCGATTTTCATTTGCTGCAACATGGCACTCCCCCCTCCTTGGTATTGTGCGGCGGCTCCGTGCCCCGCACCTCCTGTGACGCCTGTGACGATTGAGATGCTCCCTCGAGACTCCCTAAATCATGTTCATCACTTCGCCCGCGACGTGAGACAGAGGCACGACCTTGTCCGCATAGCCTCCGTCCACCACCGCCTTGGGCATGCCGTAGACCACGCAAGTCGCCTCGTCCTGGGCCACCGTCCGGCCCTTGGCCCCCTTGATGGCCTTCATCCCCTCCAGCCCGTCGTGGCCCATGCCGGTCAGGATGACGCCGATCCCGCGCCCCGAATAGATCTCGGCCACCGACTGCATCATGATGTCCACGGAAGGCGCGTGGAGATGGTTTTCTCGGTTGGGCGCCAGGGTGATCGACACATCGAGCGCGCTCCGCCGGGCCACCCGCATCTGCAAGCCGCCCGGCGCCATCAAGGCGACCCCGGGGGCGACCACCTGGCCGTCCTCCGCCTCACGCACCTCGATCTGGCAGAGCTGGTTCATCCGCTCCGCGAAGGGCTTGGTAAAGTATTTCGGCATGTGCTGGACGACCAGGATGCCGGCCGGAAAATCTTTCGGGAACAGGGGCAGGACATCCTGGAGCGCCTTCGGTCCCCCGGTCGAACAGCCGATGGCGACGATCTTGTTGCCCCGCATCACGCTGAGGGCCGATTGCGTGAGCGTCGGCAGCGGCAGGGGCTTCGGCCGGCTGCCGTTGGGCCTGGCAATCTTGCCCGCCGAACCGGCCGCCGCGATGATTTTGGCGATCAACTCCTGCTGGATCGCCACGATATTCGTC
The DNA here is from genome assembly GCA_004296885.1 of Nitrospirota bacterium. Classification (NCBI taxonomy): domain Bacteria; kingdom Pseudomonadati; phylum Nitrospirota; species Nitrospirota bacterium. The sequence continues at coordinate 547,390 of SCVN01000023.1, forward strand.
GAGACCCCGTCCAGTTGCTTGGGCAGATAATCCACCGCGCCCAGTTCCAGGGCTTTCAGAGTTTCCTTCGCCCCCTCCTCGGTCAGGGAGCTGACCATGATGACGGGGAGCGGCCTGATCTCCATGATCTTTTTGAGCGCCTCCAGCCCGTTCATCCCCGGCATCTCGACGTCCAGCGTCACCACGTCCGGGTGCAACGTCCCGACCTGCCGGATGGCTTCCTCCCCGTCCCGGGCCATGCCGACCACGGTCATGCGCGGATCGCTGCTCAGCATGGTGCTGATCGTCTTGCGCATGAAGGTGGAATCGTCCACCACCAGAACTTTGATCGGCGCCTGGCTCATGGTCGTGTCCCCTCAAGCATCGAGATACTTGAGAATTTTTTCCGTCAGAATCTTGGGATCGAACTTGGTCACGTAATCCGTCGCCCCGACGCTTTTCCCCTTCTCTTCGTTGCAGACCCCGGTCAGCGAGGAATGCAGGATGATCGGGATGCCGGCGAAGCGGTGATCGGAGCGGACCTGCTTGGTCAGCGCGAACCCGTCCATCTCGGGCATTTCAATATCGCTCAGAATCAGATGGACCTCGTCCCGGACCGACTTCCCCTCGGCCTGCGCCTTGTCCGCCAGGGCGGCCAATTGCGTCCAGGCCTCGCGGCCGGTCGTGGCTTGGTGAAACGACATGCCGAGCCGCTCCAACGTCTTGCGGATCTGTGTGCGGGCGACCAGGGAATCGTCCGCGAACATCACGTGCCTGGCTTTCAGGTCGGTTTTTGCCGCAACCCCGGCGAAGACCTCTTCGTCCGGCCGCGGACAGATGTCGCTCAGCACCTTCTCCACGTCCAAAATGAGAACCATCCGCCCGTCCTCCAGCGTCGTCACGGCGGTGACCGCTCCGCCGCCGCCCACATGGCGCATCAACGGCGGCGGCGGCTTGACCTGGTCCCAGGACACCCGGATGATTCGATCCACCCCGGCCACGTGCAACCCCTGCAGCGTCTGGTTGTACTCGGCGACGATGAGATTGCCCGAGTCGGCCGAGAGACCAGGCCCTTCGCCCAGGTCGATCTTCAGCGCCGACACGAGGTTCACCACGGGAACCGTCTTGCCCCGGAGATTGGCCATCCCTTCGATGCGCTCATCCGTCTCCGGCACTTTCGTCAAGGGGGGCAACTTCATGACTTCCCGCACTTTGAAGACGTTGATCCCGAAGACTTCCTCGCCTCCCAGGAAAAAGAGGAGCAGTTCCATCCGGTTGGCCCCGGCCAGCCTGGTCCGGGCATCTACTTCCTTGATGAGTGTCGACATAGCCGCTCTCCTCGAGCCTCCAAACGTTTCAACAACTGCGCACGTTTTGCACGAGCTCGCCGATGTCCAGGATCAGGACCACCTTGCCTTCCCCCGTGATCGTCGCGCCGGCAATGCCCTTGATGGCGGCCAGATAGTCCCACATGGACTTGATGACCACTTCTTCCTGGGAACGGAGCCGGTCCACGACGACGCCGATCTGCCGGTCGCCGACCCCCACCACCACCACGTAGAACTTGTCCAAATTCGGATCGCCGGGCATCTGAAATTCCTCCGCCATGCGGAAGAGGGGCAGCACCCGTTCGCGCAGATTCAGCACCTCGCGGCCATTGATCGTTTTGACGTCATCCTTGGTGATCTTGACCGCCTCGAGCACCGACCCGAGCGGAATCGCAAAAATCGCCCGATCCACCTCCACCAGCAGGGCTTGGATGATGGCGATCGTCAACGGCAGCTTGATCGTCACCAGGCTTCCCTTGCCCGCTTCGGAGGCCAACTCCACCGTCCCGTTGATCTTGCGGATATTGGTCCGGACGACATCCATCCCGACGCCGCGCCCGGAGATATCCGACACCTGATCGGCCGTGCTGAAGCCCGGCAGAAAAATCAGATTCAACACCTCGCGCGGCTCCATGGTGGCGAGTTCGGCTTCGCCGACCAGGCCTTTGGCCAAGGCTTTGGCCTTGATCTTTTCTACCTGCATGCCGCGACCGTCGTCCTCGATGCGGATGACGATGCTGTTCCCTTCCTGGCTGGCCGCAATCCGCACCACCCCTTCGCCGGACTTGCCGGCCGCCATGCGATCGGCCGGCGGCTCGATCCCGTGATCGATGGCGTTGCGCACCAGATGGACCAGCGGATCACCGATTTCGTCGGCCACCGACTTGTCCAACTCGGTTTCTTCCCCGTGCAGTTCCAGCCGGACCTGCTTGCCGATCTTCTGCGACAAGTCCCGCACCATACGCGGGAACTTGGCCAAGGCCTTGCGGATCGGCAACATGCGGGTCTTCATGACGGCCAGCTGCAGGTCGGTCGTCACCAGATTCAGCTGGGCGAGGGTCTCGGAGAGTTCCCGGACTTTCGGATCGTTCTCGTGGATCTCCTCCAACTCGCCGCCGATTTTCATCATGCGGTTGCGGCCCAGCACCAGTTCGCCGACCAGGTTCATGACCTGATCCAGCCGCTTCGTCTCGACCCGGATCGTCTGGTCTTCCTCGGGCCGCTTGGCCGGCTTCTCCTGCTGCTGCTTCTGTAACGCCGCGTCCAGCGTTTGTTCGTTGACCGCCTCCATCTTGACGAGGATCTCGCCGAGGGGGACCTTGGTCTCCTGCTTGTCCAGCGCCTCGATCACCTGCTCCTTGGACACCGCCCCCTGTTCGATCAGGATCTCGCCGAGCCGGGAGGGCGTCGGCGGCTTCGACAGAGCGCCGGGCTCCACCGACGGAGCGGACGGGGCGTTGGGCTTGGCTTCGGCCTTCGCCGGAGACGCGTTCAGGACCGGATCGGCGTCGAGGCTCAGCACCAGGTCCAGCTTGTTCGACATCGCATCGGTTTCCACATGCTGGTCGGTTCCGGACTCCCGGATGTCCGCCATGAGCAGCTTCACGACGTCGATGGTCTCGAGAATGACGTTGATCACGCCCGGCGTGACCGTCATGTCGCCCTGACGCAGCTTGTTCAGGATGCTTTCCGCCCGGTGGGTCACGTCCACCAGCCGGGTGAAGCCCAGGAACCCGGCGGACCCCTTCATGCTGTGCATGGCCCGGAAGATCTCGTTCAGGAGATCCTTGTTGCCGGGGTCGGTTTCCAAGGTGATGAACCGCTGATCGAGCAGTTCGAGCATCTCCTGGGTCTCCGCAAGAAAGTCGTTGCGGATCTCTATCATTTCGTCTTCCATGGTCTCCCCCCGGTCACAGCCTTCAGCGATCAGCTTTCAGCGAGGACGACTCCTCGGATTGCATTCAATTGAATCCGCACTCGCCGAGAATGTCGTCCACCAGATCCTGCTTGAGCGCGGTCGTCCGGGACGCTTCCAGCTCTTTGAGCATCTGTCCGGCCCGGTTATCCTCGGCGCGCCGCTCCCCCTCCTGCTTGCAACCGAACACCACGATCATCTCCAGCAGCCGTCGTTGCACATCGTCGAGAATGACCAGAATTTTCTTGACCCGCTGGCCGACGAGATCCTGAAAAGACAGGGCCGTCATGATGTCAAGCAGCCGCTTATCGTCGGCCACCAACAGCCGTTTGATCGAAGCGATCCGGTCCGCAATGCCGGCGTCCAACTTGGCCTGCAGGGCCAGCCCGGCGAGTTGATCCAGCAACTTGGTCGCTTCCGCCCGCCCATCCTGCATCTCCTCGGTCAACTCCATCACCTGATGGGTTCCTTCCTCGGTCAACTTCGTCAGGTCCGAGAGCTGCGCGGACACTTGCGGCAGGTTTCCGAAGGACGGCACCGCCGCCGCCTCCATGTCCGACACCGTCCGGACGGTGGCATTGATGAACCGGCTGACCTCCACCACCTTGCGGTACAAATCCTGACTCTCTTCATTCACGATGGCCTCCTGCTCACGGAAACGATCGACGCCGAGCGTCGGCCGACGGCTGCACGCCGAGTATGATTGCCTATTTGAAGATCTTCGCCATCTTGTCTTGCAGCGCCTCGGCCGTAAACGGCTTGACGATGTAGTTGCTGACGCCGGCCTGCACCGCCTCGATGATGTTCTCTTTCTGCGCTTCCGCGGTCACCATCAGGACCGGAATCTGCTTGAGCGCCTCGTCGGCGCGGATCGCCCGGAGCATGTCGATCCCCGTCATGACCGGCATGTTCCAGTCGGACACGACGAAACCGTAGGGCTCCCCCTTGAGCTTCTCGAGGGCTTCCTTCCCGTTCTCGGCTTCCTCGACATTGGTGAACCCGAGCTGCTTCAAGACGTTTTTGACGATGCGACGCATCGTGGACATATCGTCCACCACCATGATTTTCATATTGGGATCAGCCGGCATGGACTCCCCTCCTCCTTACACCCATTCAAATGCGCCGATGATTCGCGCCACGGTGACATTCCTGTTGAGTCGGCCGGCCGGGCAGCCCGGCTCCGTCGCCGATCCGTTCTGCCGCTCTTGTCGGCAGTTCCGCGCAAGAACATGAGTAGAACCCACCTGCCCACCCTCGAAACCGCCGCCCGGCAGCCCTTCCGTCAGGCTTTCTGGTACAGCACCGTCCGATGCGCGTGCATCGTTTTGAAGGCGCTCGAAACCGCGTGCATGGACTCCGAGAACCCGATAACCAGATAGCCGTTCGGCCGCAAGCAGTCATACAGGCTGGCCACGATCTTTTGCTTGGCCTTGTCGTCGAAGTAAATCAGGCAGTTCCGGCAGAAGATCACATCCATCCCCCGCAGCATCTTCAGGCGCGCCTGGTCGTAGAGATTGACGTTCATGAATTTGACGAGTTGCTTGGCCTTGGGGGACAGCACGTACTGACTGCCCTCGAGAGCAAAGTATTTCTTGAGGAGATCCGGCGGAATGTTGCGCACCGAGTGGGCACTGTAGGCGCCTCGGCGGGCATGGCTCAGAACGGTCTCGCTGATGTCGCTGCCCAGAATTTCGATCGACCAGTTGGCCAACGCCGGCCGCTCCAGCAGCATCATGGCCAACGTGTAGGGCTCGTCCCCCGTGGAGCAGGCGGCGCTCCAGATCCGGAGCTTCGACGCCTCTCGGTTCGCCTCCATAATGGCCGGCACGATCGTGTCGTTGAACGCGTGCAATTGGGGCACGTCCCGATAGAAAAAGGTTTCGTTCGTCGTGATCAAGTCGAACAGGGCCGTCAGCTCGCTGTCCCGCCAGGCGTCGAATTTCAAGAGATTGTAGTAGTCTTCGTAGGATCGGCAGTGTCGCTCGCGCAGCCGAGACTGCAACCGTCCCTCCAGGATGTATTTCTTGTTGTCCTGAAAATACATCCCGCTCCGTTCGTAGATCAGATCCCGGAGCTGCTTGAAGGTGTCGGGGCTCAACTGCATGGTGCTATTTCCTTCACGAGACGGACAGACCCCGGGCCCCATCCGCCGGCCGGCCCAAGTCCAGCCGTGGGTCTACGTCCGAGGCCTTCCGCCACGGCCCAGTTAACCGATCAAGAGCTGGTTCGAGCGGCTGTGGACCCACTGCTGGATATCCCTGCGCTGAAACCGCCAGTGCTTCCCGATTTTGGAAGCCGGCAGTTCGCCCAGCCTGGCCAATTTGTAGACCGTGGACTTGGGAACCCGCAGAAACCGGGCGACGTCAAGCACGGTCAAAATCTCGTGCTCGGCCCCCGAGCGTGTGTCCTGGCTCATGTCGGTTGCTGTCAATAGTGCGTCATTCATATCGAATGGAGTTATCGGACAGCCGGCGGGGAAACTTGAGCCACGCCGGCGACCGATCCGGAGACACTCTCCTGCGGACAATTTTCCCCGGGTGTAGTACACTCCCGGCCATGGCGATCATCGTGTCGGTGGCGTCCGGCAAGGGCGGCGTGGGCAAGAGCGTCGTCGCGTCGAACCTGGCCCTGCTCTTGGCGCGACACGGCAAGCAGGTCGTGCTGGCCGATCTGGACGTCGGCGGCGCCAACCTCCACGTCCTCTTCGGCCTGTTCCACCCGTCCCGCACCCTGACCGATTTTCTCGCCAAGCGGGTGGAGACGCTCGACGCCGTGGCCCAACCTCTCGACGCCCATCCCGGCCTCCGCCTGCTGCCCGGAACCGGAGAGACGCTGGCCACCGCCAACATGCCCTTCGCAAAGAAAAAGCGCCTGATTCGTCATCTGAAGGACCTGCCCGCCGACATCGTCGTCGTGGACGTGGGCGCGGGCACCAGCTATCATGCGCTGGATTTTTTCCTGATGGGCGACGCCCACCTCGCCGTGGCCACGGCCGACCCCACGTCGGTGCTGGACCTCTACCGCTTCATCAAGCTGGCCGCCATCCGGCGGGTGCTGTCGGCGTTCCTCGCACGGGATGAAATCGCCGAGGTCCTGTCCGACCGCGACTTCGCCAGCGTCGAGGAAGTGCTGGAGGCCGCGGGCAAGACCGGCGACGCGGGCCGGGCCCAAGCCGCGGACATGCTGCAAGGGTTCCGTCCCTACTTGATTCTGAATCGGATGTCCGGACGCTCGCGGATCAACACCCTGCAGCTCAAGAACCTGCTGCAATCCTACGTCGGCGGGGACTTGGCTATGCTCGGCGAGATTCCCGAAGACGAAGCGGTGGAACGGTCCGTACGCCGCTATCTCCCGGTCGTGGACCATGCGCCCCTATCTCCTGCCGCCGAGTCCTTCAACCGCCTCGCGGAGGCGCTCCTGTTGGAGCTCCGCGGACGGGCCTAGACAGCCATGCCGCTGGACCGCGTGATGCGTGAGCCCACGTTTCACGCACGACGCATCCGCCGCTAGCTCTCGTCGCCTCGTGCATATGCCGCACCCATGTGGCGCGCACGCAGCCGCTCTGCCTGCAGGTGCAGGATGTGCCGGATGAGCCGCTCCCGTCCCTCCGAGTTGATCGAGGCGAACCGCGCCGCCGTCGAAAACCGGTCGGAGCCTCCGCGGGACGCCGCATCGGAGTGGCTGCGCCGAACCGGAATCACCCGCACCACTTCAGCCACCGTCGCGATGGGCACGAAGGGCGGCAGGATGATCCGCAGTTCCAGTTGCGCGCCACCCTCGAACCGGCGCGGCGCCTCGAAGCAGATCCCGCCGCCGCTGATATTCACCTCGGTCAGGCAGGGAATGGCCAGCCCCTGCGGGCTCATGCGGGCCACGGTTTTCAGGATCAGCTCCAGCGCCCAATCCACTTTCATCAGCCAGGGGGCAAGCCGCGCTTCGATCACGGTGGCCTGATCCGCCTCCTGCGCGGCGGCCCGGGCCAGCAGGTCGGTGGTCGGGCGCGCAATGAACGCCGTAATGGCCTCGTCCACCTGCGGCAGGGAGCGGCGTTCGCCTGATTCCGGCGCCTCGCCGAACGGCCAGTACTCAAGGAGCAACCGGTCGTCGATACGCAGCAACTCCCGCCGATCATCCTCGACCGGCTGGGTCTCGCGCAGCCGTGGCGTGTCAGCTGAGGATACGCGCGCCATCTCAGCACCTGGCCCCGGCGTTTCCGACGCCGACCTTTTCCCGCTTGTACACTGGGCCCTCCATCGTCTGCGCCGCCCCATTCCGGACGGACTGGTTCGTTTCGACGCGGTTCCGTCCGCGCGTCTTCGCCTGGTAGAGCGCCTCGTCGGCCGCCGCCACGAGATCGTCCACCGTGGCGATCTGCGGATTGGGCGTCTGGGCGATCCCCATACTGACCGTCAGGCCGAAGCGCGCGCCGTCGGCGAGAAACGTCTGCTGCGCCAGCAGCTCGCGGATGCGATTGGCCAGCACCTGGGCCTGAGCCACGTCGGTCCGCGGCAGAATGATCGCAAACTCCTCGCCCCCGTACCGCGTGGCAATGTCCACCGTCCGAATGGCCTGCCCGATCAACCCGGCCACATCCTGAAGAAGCCGATCTCCGACCGGATGCCCGAACCGGTCGTTCACGGATTTGAAATGATCCACGTCCAGCATGATCAGGCACAGCGGAGTCTGGTATCGTTCGGCTTCGCGGAATTCACGGGCCAGAATGTTCGTGAAGGCCCGCCGGTTGAGCAGGTTCGTCAGCCCGTCCGTCAACGCCTGGCTTTGGACCTGCAGATGCGCCTCCGCATTCCGCAGGGCCAACGCCAGCGAGGTTGTGACGGCCTTGATGAGTTCCACATGGTACGGCTCGAAGGGTTCGCGTGATCCCCGTTGGAGCCGCAGGAACCCGACCGGCTCCTGGGCCACCCTGAGCGGCACTTCCAAGACCGCGCCCCCGACGGCAGACTCGCCTGCGACCGTCCCCTCCGGGGTCCGCGTGACCGATCCGGATCCGCCGGCGAGCAAGACACCCTGCACTCGCTGAATGGTCGCCGAGTCGGTCGCCGGGGCGGCATGGACCCATGCGCGCGGGGGCGCACACCAACCGACGCCCAGCAGGTCAAGATCGAGCATAGGGGTCAGCCGATGGCCGACCATCTGCACGATTTCCTCGGCATCCAGGGTGCCGGCAAAACTCTGGCTGAGATCGTTGACCAGCACGAGACTCTGGTTCCAGTGCCGCAACCCGTCCCGTTCCCGGGCCAGCTCTTCGTTGGCTTGCTGCAACTTGTCGGACAGTTCCCGGACCTGCAGAAAGGACCGACGGACCTCCAGCCCCTGGCGCAACGCCTCTTCCAACCGGCCGTCCGGCACGGGAGTGGCCAGATAATCGAAGGCGCCGGTCCGCAGCAAGGCCGCCGTGCGCTCGGCTCCGTGATCCCGCCCCGCCACAATCAGGCAGGCATCGGAATGGGAATCTCGGAGATCCTGCAAGAGCGCGAGCGCCCCCATTCCCGATCCGGGGAGATGGCAGATCACCGCTTCCACGTCGCAGGCGCTCCCCTCCGGCCCGCTCCACACGTCGTAGCCGGCGGCCTGCACCCGAGCCTGAAACGCCCTCCGGACCGACGCGGTGGGGCTCATCACCATCACTCGGGCTCGCTGGGAATCAAGTATGCTCACGGGCAACCTCCGTCTCGATGGCGGCGCCCCATTCGGGACCGCCGTGACGATGCGGACCGACTACGGCAACTTCTTCCTGTGCCGGAAAAGTAAAGCAAGGAGTGGGCCAGCGGCCGCAGAACCATTTGGAGGTGAGACGAAAGACGACAACCAGTCGCGGAACGTCTAAACTGGGTCGTTGAAAGAGGGATTAGACAGGAGCGGCCCGTCCGTAGGCAGTATTTGCCGGGTGAAAGACGGATCATCCGGCGTCAGCGACCGGCCGGTTCGGTCGGTCCGCTGACAGTCGGTCATCGTCGGGCTGACGTCGCGCCCTGGCTCTGACCGACCTTGCCGAGGCCTTGCTGCAGGTTGCGGGCTTCAGACGAAATGGAGACCCGGTCGTCCTGTTCGGAGGCAGCCCCCTCGGATGAGGACGGACCGGAGTGGTCCAGGTTCAGCACCCGCTGATAGGTCCGGACCAGATTATGAATCTCGCTGCCTTGAATACTCACGTTGGGCTTCCTTGAACGTCGGCATGAACGGACCGGCGTGCCAGACCTTAGCCCTGGGTATGCATCATCCCCTGGGCATGGAGCGCCACGCCTGCGTAGCCGGCCATGGCGACGCTGCCTGCCTTGGCGGTACAGAGCCACTCCTGCGTCTGCGCCTTCCAGGCGGTAATCCTTTCTTGGTTTCTTTCCGAACGATTGATCGCGTCCCGCATCAACAGGCCGAGCGATTCCAATGCGGCCTCCTCGCCGGCCAACCCGCCCGTGACTGCCTGGGCCTCCAAATCCGCCAGGACGTCGCGCATCTCCGCGAGCACCAGCGCCGAGGCCGCCGCCACCGCTTCCAACGCCTCGAGGTCTTCCCGTTCGATGGCTTTGGCGCCACGATCCAACAGGTCAAGGTAACGCCGATACGGGCTCTCAAGCTGTTGCTGGTACATCCTTGTGCCTTCCTCCGGCTTCCTCGGCCGGCTGACGGTTTCACCATCCTGCTAGCCGACGCTGTTGAGCTGCCGCATGGGGACGCCGGGCTTGACGTATCCGGCGGGCGGCTGCGCCCCGCCGGCCATCTGCTGCGCCAACCCCTTCCATCCCTGCTGCAACTCCTCCAAGAGACGGGCCACTTCCGCCATCGGTTTGGGATCATTCTCGTAATTGGCGACGGTGAGCTGCTGCACCATGTAGGTGTAGAGCTGGTCCAGTTTGGCCGCGATTTCTCCGCCCCGGTCCTTGTCCAGGACGGCGTGCAGCTCGGTGATGATATCCACCGCATGACAGATCGCCTTGGCCTTGTCCGCGAGCCGACCTTCCTGAACCAACCGGGCGGCGTCGCCCAGCCGCGTGATCGCCTTGTCGTAGAGCAACACGACCAGTTCGATCGGCGAGGCCTGTTGGAGCTGGTTCTGGCGGTAGACCTGAATCTTGTGCGTAACAAGCATGAATCCCTCCTGAGGCGTTCGCACCAATGATCGCGAGCGATTATCGTTTACTGATCGAGGTCGCCAAATTCTGCAGTGCCGAGAGCGAGTTGTTCACCGCCTGGCTCTGGGTTTGGAACTGCCCCAGCACGCTCTCCAGCCGGTTGAACTGGTCGCGCAGCCGTTTTCCCTCTTCGTCGATCGCCGCGCTCTTCCTGGCGACGTCCTTGTCTATCAGCGCAATGCTGTCGGTCAGCCCGTTGACCCTGGCCTGGATCGGCCCGTTCACCCTGGTCGTGACGTCAAGAAGGCTGGCCACCCGGTCCGAGACGCCCGCCGAGACCGTGACGGTTCCGTAAGAACCGACCGTGGTCACCGGGGCCTTGACCTTGAGGCCGCTTTCCAGCCCCCCGCCGGCGGTCAGTACCTCGCCGGCCCCGGTCGCCTTGTGGCTGTTGATGCGACCGGCTACGTCCACCCCTTGGGAAGTGAGGGCGGTCGCGCCGATCCCCGATTGATTGGTTGCGGCCACGGTCGAGAAGGCCACCAGTTTGTAGTCGTCACCGTAATTGGTGGCGGTAATCTGCAGCGTGCCACTGTTGTTGGAGGCGCTGGCGGCGATACCCTTGGTGGCGAAGGCGCTGTTGAGCCCGTTCACAATGTCGCTGATCTTGCTCCCCGCCGAGAACGTCGCGCTGGCGGCAAGAGGCGTGTCGCCCGACACAGTCGCGTTCGAATAGAGACTCACCGTGATGGTCTCGGCCGCCGTGATTCCGCCGGCGGGGACGGTGTTGCCGCCCGTGATCGTGGCCTTCGTCGGCACCTGGGTGACCTCGACCGCATAGGCGCCCGGTTGGGTGTCGGCGGTCTTGCTGACGTATTGGACCAGCGAGTTGCTCGGCACGCCCAGTCCGACGAAGAGCCTGGTGACATCCCGCAAGCTTTTGGCGACGGCCGCGTCGAACTTCGACTCGTCCAGCGTGAGTTGCCCGGTCGTCTTGTTGGTGCTGACGCCCACCTTGCCGAGACTGTTGATGTCCGTGCTCGCGCCGGGGACCACCGAGGTAATCAGGCTCTGAAGCCGCCGTTGGAGCATGAGGGCCGTGCTGTCCCCCAACAACGGCTTGGCGCTGCTGCCTTTGGGGTCGTACGACAGTTGCCCCTGCAGATACTTGATCGCCGTGTTATAGCCGGAGATAAAATCTTTGACTTTGGTCTTGATGTTGCTCGTATCGGATGAGACCGTCACATTAACGGTCTCGCTGCTGGCTGCCTTTAAAAGGTTCAGCGTGACGCCCTGGATCGCATCGGTGACGGTGTTGCTGGCTTTCGTGAATGTCAGGTTCCCCACTTGCACGACCGCATCCTGGGCCGATTGCAGCGTCGGATTGAAGACATCCACCGAAAAGGTGTCGTCGGCAACCAAGGTGCCGGCCCCGAAGGCGAGCTGGACCCCTTCGTTCGTCGAATTGGAAGCGGCCGCGCTGTCGATGTAGTTCGTGAGGGCGCCCTGGGTTGTGATCGCGTTGGACCCGTTATAGGTTGCCCCGTTGGCCCCCAGGTAGGTGATGCCTCCGTCCGTCGAATATTTGTAGGTGGCGGCCCCGGCCGCGCCGCCAGCGACGATTTTTACCAAAAAACTCTTATTTGTGGTGCCCGTGTAATTGTTGCCGGAATTGGACGAGACCGTGCCCGCGAAGCTATTCGTCGTCGCAGCATAGGCCGCTTCCACTTGCTTGTTGGCGAAATCCAGGTTCGTCGGGTTGCTGGAGATCGTGATCGTATTGGCCGAACCCGAGTTCTTGGCGGTCAGGACCAACCGATAGGGATTCGAGCCGGACCCGTCGCTCAGGATGGAGGCCGTCGCGTCCCCGGTCTGCGCGTTGATCAGATCCCGGAGCTGCGTCAAGGTCGTGGAGGTCGTCACCGCCACGCTGGTGGTCTTGCCGGCCGCGCCCACTTTAAAGGCGAACGTGCCGGCGGCGCCGGCGACCGCGGTCGTGCTCTGGTCCACAAATCCTTGGGACGCCAGCACCTGCGCTTGCGCAAGTTGGTTGACTTTGACCGCATAGGTCCCGGGAGAAGCGGAGGTGGCGACGGATGCCGACAGCAGATCCAATCCCGTGGAAGACTTTGTGACCGAGACCGTATTGCTGTTGAAATTGGCCAGAGCGGCCAGAGCACCGGCCTTGTCCTTGAGCCCGGACATTTGCACGCTTAAGTTGTTGAGTTCGACGCCGGTCGCCGTCAGCGCTTGTTTTTTCTGGTTCAACAGGTCGATCGGGCGCTGCTGAAGCTGTAAAATGTTCGCGATGAGGTCGTCGTATTTGGTCCCGGAGATCAGACCGGTTGAAGAAGTAATCCCCATGTATGCTCCCAGACCTACTGTGACCCGTCAGATCAGACCCGTTGATTGAGAAACAAGCCGGCCACGGCACGGAGACGAGCGGCGATGGACAACTGCTCCGGCGACGGGACTTGCCGGATCACCTTGCCCGTATTTTCGTCCAGCACGCTCACGACGATCTGGTTGGTCTCATCGTCATGGGCGAATCGGAACGACGTCGAGGCGGCTGCCAAGGCCCGATTGGCTTCTCTGATCGCGTCCTCGACGGCGGCACTTCCACCGGAAGTTGCCGCCACCGGCGAGGATGCGGGGGCGGGATGGGTCGACGTCCTGTCCGGGGCAGAGGCCGTCAGCAGCCCTCCGGCACCGTTTACGACTGGATGGAGGTCATTGCTCATAACGCACCTACTCTCGCTGCGGAGTGGGGAGGAGGGATCCCCTCCCGGGAATCCCTCCTCCGTCACCGCTTACCGTCCCAGGAGCTGGAGAGCCACCTGAGAGGTTTGGTTGGCCTGAGCCAAGATGGCCGTGCCTGCCTGCGTCAAGATCTGCGCCCTGGTGAACCGGGCCGTCTCGAACGCATAGTCGGCGTCCCTGATCCGCGATTCGGAAGCCGAGAGGTTCTCGGCCGCGGTGTTCAGGGTCTGGATCGTCTGCGTGATCCGGCTTTGGACCGCGCCGATGCTCGACCGCGTGACGCTGATCTGGTCGATCGCCGCGTCAATCGAAAGGATCGCGTTCGTGGCACCCGACTGCGTCGAGATGTCCAGCGTGCTCACCTTGTTGGTGCTGTCCACGGCCACCGTCCTGGCCGTCAGGTTGGTGCCTGAGGAATCCGCCCCCAAACGGCTGACCGTGGTCCCGCCGATCGTGAACGCACTCTTCGAGTTCAGCGTCACCGTCCCGCGTTGCACGTTGGCGCTGTTGGTGAACGTCAAGCCCAGCGCGGTGGTCACTGCGCTCAGCCCGTTATTGGACACCGTGATGTTCCGGCCGTCCTTCGCGGTCAACTTGAGCTTGCCGGCTGCGTCGATGGAGGCCGACACGCCGGTGCTGCTCGTCTGGGCGTTGATCGCCGACGTCAAGGCGCCGTTGCCGTCACTGGCTGTGACCGTCACCGCGCCGATGTCCACGCCGTTGATGCGGAAGTCGCCGGCGCTCAGCGTGACGGCTGTGATCGCCCCGCTGCCCGTCACGACGTTCGCATCGGCCGTGGCCGACACCTGGGTGGTGTTCTTCACCGCGTTGATCGCGGCGGCTTTGGCGATCGCCGAGCTCTCGCCGTTCCGTGTCACCACCGCACTCGCGGTGTTGGACGCCAGGAAGCCGCTGGCGATGGTCCCGATTTCCGACCCGAGGATCAGGGCCAAAGCCGTGCCGGCCGCGCCCTGGCAGCCGGAGAGCGTGAGGTTCCGCCCGCCGCTCACCGAGACGGTCACGTAACCGGTACCGGCCGCGCCCGTGCCGCGGAGGCTGACCCCCACCACGCTGGCCAGAGCCAGGTTCGTGTTGACCGTGTTGATCACGCCGGCCGTGAGCGATCCGCCCGAGGCCGCCGTCGTGGAAGTGTAGGCGCCCACCAAGATGGTCGCCGTCGTGGCGCCGTTGCCCACGACCAGGAACGTGCTGGACGTGCTGGTCACGCTGGCGACACCGCAGGCGATGTTCCCCGTGAACTCCACGACCGAGTTGGTGTCGTCCGCGCTGTCGGTCACGACGTTCGTGCCGTTGACGGTCACCTGACCGGCCGTGATGTTCCCGCTCTGGCCGTTGAACGCGCCGTCTTGCAGGTACGACGTCAACGTCGCGCGGGTGCCGAGGCTCTTGGCCCGGGCATCGCTGATATCGAAGCCGAGGGTCTGGTTGGCGTTCGCGCCGATCTGGAACACCCGGCCGCTGTAGGAACCGTCCAACAGGTTGGCGCCGTTGAACTCCGCCGTATTCGCCACCCGGGTCAACTCTGAAACCAACTGCCCTGCTTCCGCGTTCAGCGTGGTCCGGTCGGCCGCCGTGTTGTCGTCGGAAGCCGACTGCACCGCCAACTCACGCAACCGCTGTAGAATGGTGGTGCTGGTGTTCAAGGACCCTTCCGCCGTCTGCACCAGGGAGATCGCGTTGTTGGCATTGCGCGCCGCCTGCTGCAGTCCACGGACCTGCGCATTCAGCTTGGTTGCGATGGACAGGCCGGCCGCGTCGTCGGCGGCCCGGTTGATCCGCAGACCGGACGACAGCCGTTCCAACGATCTGGAGAGCTCGCTGTTGGACACGCCGACGTTCCGCTGCGCGTTGATGCTGGAAAGATTGGTATTGACTGTGAGTGCCATTGCGAATCCTCCTTGAAGGGTATGGTTACCAACGCATCCGTGCTGGTAACGTCAAGTTAGTTGTTCCGCTTGCCAGACTCATTCGCACCGTTGCGCTCCTTCACCCCCTTTCGTGGAGCTTGTCGAACGAGGCTGTTATCGGAGGTTCTTCCTGACAACTTGACCCCCTGTTTCGTTCCCGGAAACAACGTTCATCTCCCTGCACAAACGGACAGGAACCGACAGGCCCGATCAGTTTCCTTCCACACGGGCCAATGCCGGTTGAGCGGCCCGGCCCGCCTTCCGGTCTTCCCGCGCCAACACTTCCAGAAACCAAGCCAGGTCGCCTTTGCAGCTCGTGCAGTAGAGGCCGGGGTGGTGTTCGGAGGGCCGGTTGAAATACCCCTCCCTCCACAGCTGCCTCACGTCTTCATACGTCAGGTTCAGACAGTAGCAGAGCATGTCTCTTGCCATAGTATCCTCGTCCTTCGACTTCGCTCGAAACGACACGGCGACGCGGAGACACGGAGATCGCCCCCTCTCCCATTCACCGCGTCACCCCTTCCCCGCGTCTCTTTACATCACGCATCCCGGAGCACCGCTTCCGGCTCCGGCTGGTTCTCCCAGTTCCCCCGTTTCCTCGCTGGGCTTGAATGTCTGCATCAGATGTTCCAGAAACGTGAGGGTCCCGGTGCGCCGGTCCAGGCCGGCCACATAGCAGACCGGCTTTGCGTCACCTCTGATGGTCAAGTAGCGCAAGGGGTCGTTGCCGGGATCATCCGGCAGATCCACGACCCGGTGGGCCAGCGGCGGCAGGGAGACGACAAACCGACGCACCTCCTTCGTCGTGACCACCCGCACCTCAGGCTCAATCACGGCATGTTCGGACACATTCCCCAGAAACAGCCGGATGCCCAGCCAAGGCGGAAGGGGGCCGAGCGGAAAGTACCCGTAGTTGGGCTGGTAGGTAATCGCATCCGTCAAGCCGAGGGCGACATCCAACGGATAGTGGATCGGCGAAGCGCCGGGACCAGGCTGATACAAGAACCCGTACTCGTAGGGGTGCCGCTTTCCCTTGAGATCGTAGGTCACCTCGGTCAAGACCATGGCGCTGTCGTCCCACACGGGCAGGACCGTTCCGAGATCCACCACCGTGTCGTCTAATGGAAGGTTGGTCGTCGCCAGGTCGCGACCATCCGGAGCATAGAGGAAGGCCCGGACCCCCGTGACACCGCACCGATCAAACCGATCGTACGGATGCACCAGCTCAAGGTGCTGGCTGGTGCCGGGGATTAAGAACGTGGCAAACAACATCTGCCGCATGACGGTCCTCACGTGCGGCGCTCAGCGCGCCCTCACTTGATGTGCTGGATCGAGAACGCTTCCGCTGCCGCTCCGTCGCGCTCGCTCAGGGTATACAAGTCGTAGGGATAGGTGGACTCCACCAGAAAGCGCGCAGCGGTCCCGTCAAAGACCGTCCCTTCCAGGAGGCGATTGAGACAGACGATCTTGCATCCGAGTCTCGGGATGTCGGCGGTGAGCGTCGAGACCCGTCGCCTCTCCGTCAGCCGCGAGATCGCAATGCGGTTGTCCCCGCTGCCTCGGTTCATCAGGAACAGGGACAAGAGCGCCCCCGGCTGCAGCGGAAACGGGATGCAGCGCACGTGCCGCCAAGCCGATTCCTCGAGCGGGTGCCGGCGTGAATGGCAGGTAGCGAAAGTTCCGGGCCCCACGATCTGGAAATGGTTGAGGGTATAGGGGCCGCGAAACACCAGGAGGCCATATTCCAGGCCGGATTGAGGCGTCAGCCCCAAGGACAGACGCCAGATTTCACCCGGCGCCACCCGCTTGGCGTGGCTGGCCAACAGCGTTCCGTCGGCCGCATATTGATCCACAACCCGTTCCACGCCGGCCTGCTGTTCCAACTTCCGGCGCCGGGCGGCAGCGATCGCCGCCGATCCGGACGGTACCCCCAGCGAATGGATCAAGTCGGAGACCAGGACGTGCGTTTCCAGGCTCTCGGTCCTGAGCCAGGGGCAGAACTCGACCGGCTTCCCTTGCGGGTAGGTGATGCGGGCGGCCTGTTTGTACTGGTGCACTGCCGCAAGTTCAGGCATGGGAGGCGTTGCCTTCCGGGGATATGCGCCACAGGTAGGCTTCATCGGGTACCAGAGCCCTGGCCGGCTGATCCGGTCTCAGGGCATTTTTGAAGCCGCCCCTTCCCTCCAGGAACCGTCCCCCGGGGAACAGGGTCTCGGCGACCTTCCGATAGGTGGCCGCATCGTGCAGAAACAGCATGCCTCCCGGGCGGAGCACTCCTCGCGTGGCGATGCGCTCCAGTGTCGGAATGCGTGCACGTCCATCCACGATCGCCACATCGACCGGCCCTGCAATCGCCTCCAGATACTCGTGAAACTCCTCGGCGGTCCCGTCGCCGGTCATCCCCGTGGCCTGCCGGAGCAGGAGCTTGACCGTCAAGGGTCCGGCCAGGAACAGCGAGTCCACGTGCAGCACCGGCTTGGGATAATACTTGGGCCGGAGCGGGCCGATAAACCGCCGCTGCTCGACGGGAACGCCCCCCGCGTGCAGCGTGAGGAGGCGTCGAATCCACGCTTCCACGACTTCGAACCAGCTCCAGTTATGCTCGATCCCGATGTAGGTGCCGCCGGTCGTCCGGATCTGGTCGCACAGGTGGTAGGTGGAGAGGCCGATCCCGGTTTCCAAGATGGTCGGCCGCTGGACCGTGGCGATCGTTTCCTGGAGCGCCGCGAAGACCGTCGGGCTCATGTTCGGCTGAAGCCCCTTCACATCGGCATAGGCCAGCGAAAGATCCGGACGGTGCTTGAGCATCACGGGGTCCACCGCCGCGTTCATCGTCCCTCCATCGCCAACGCCGGTTTCGCGGTCGTGGTCGCTTGCCGGTAGGCCGCGGCGGCCTTGAGGATCAATGCCACGTTCTCCGGATGACGGCGCAGCGCCTGCTCGAACAGCTCTCCCGCCGACATATAACAGGAGACCTGATAGAGCAGGTCTCCCGCCTCCTCGCAGAGAGACGGGTCGAGCGCGGCGGCGGCGCACAGAAACTCGGCGCCCTGATGAACCTGGTCGTGACGGAGCGAGAACAATCCCAGCTCCTTGAGCAGCGAGGGGCTCTCGGGACAAGCGGTCAGGCCTTCCTCAAACACCGCGACGACCGCCTGCAGATCTCCGGTTGCTTCATAGTGCCTGGCAAGGCTTATGTAGGCCTCCGGGCCGGTCGGCGCCACCCGGATCGCCTCCGTCAGTTTTCGCTCCGCCCTGGTCCGGTCGCCGGCCAGCCGATAAAATTCCGCCTCGGCTCGAAGCGCGTCGGCTCCGGAAAGCCTCTGCGCGCGCGACTCCAGCACCGCCCGCGCCTCGGCTGTCTTGACGGCCCAGGCATCGGTTTTTTCACGGCAGAGGCGGATCAGTTCTCCCACATTCATATAGCGGGGCGCTCGCGCCGCCACCTGCTTGAGCAGCGGCAAGGCCTCATGCGGCCGATGGCAGCGGTAAAGAATATCGCCCAGGTGGAACAACGCCTCCAGGTGCTGCGGCGCTTCCTCGATGAGCCGCCGGTACAGCTCCTGGGCGCGGGGATAATCCATGAGCTGCTTGTATCCCAAGGCGATCTGAAGCCGCTGCTCGACGGTCTCGGACGGAAGCCCGAGCAGCCGCTCCACTTCGTCCAATCGTTGCAGGAGGAGCTTGGTCCCCTCCGCGAAGGGCGTCAGCGCATCCTTGAGGCCTCGGTAGTAGGTCAGCGCTCGCTCGATCTGCCGCTTGAAGCGCTCCTTGGGATCGGCAATCTGGTCGATGGACAGGGTGGACTCCCGCGTCATATAGAGTTCCAGGAGATAGGCCCCCTCGACCAGCAGACCCATGAGTTCGTGGCGCCCTTCCATCAGCTGGCTCTGTCGCTCGGCCATTTCGGACAAGTACTCCGCCCGCTTGCTATTTTCTTTGCCTCGCTGGATCACCCGCTCGGCACGTTCCACGTAGGTCAGCATTTTCTGCGCGACCTTGAGCGTCTCCTTGGCCTCCGCGTCAATCCGCGCGACCTCGGCGCGCAGGCCGGCCCGGTCTGTTTCGCCCGGCGCATCCTTCGACACGGACGCGAACCGCTCGGCCACGCCGATGGGCTCCACGGGGCAACATTCCGCCAGGGCGTCCCGCAACGTGAGCACCTCGCTCCCCTTCAGGCCCAGCCCGCCCTCCGTCGCGTTGATGACTCGCGCGGGACTCTCCCGGATCATGTCTTCGAGGATGATTTTGAAGCTCCGGAACAGCGTCGACGTCTCGACCGGCCGCCCCAGAATATCCACCGCCTGCTCCCGATCCTGCGGCGTGCCGGTGACGCTGGACGGACTCTCCTTGGTCAAATTACCGGCGTGTTTCTTGTCGCGATAGAAACAGAGGTCCTGACCGACAAAGATAATGGGGTCGGCGCCGAGGAGCGTGGCGGCATTGAAGGCTTGATGGGCGCTGGACTGCGACCGGTGATCCACCCGCCCCTTCGAGGCCCAGAACCGGCTCAGGAACTTGTAGAGCGTCAGGTGCGTATCGGTGGTGAAGCGGCGCCCGGCGAAGGTGCGGAAGATGTCCGGATAATTCGCCGGGTGGCAGATCAGGATGGAGTCGGGATCCATGGGCAGGTCACGGAACTTCCGGTAGGTCATCTCGTGCGGATCGGCCGTGATCGTAATGTCGGGCACAATGCCGTTCGGCACGAGCATGCGCAGCACCGTGTCGCAGGCAATGATGACCGCCCGCCCCTTCGCGTCCCGCAGGAGGTCAAAGTTGGCTTCCAACGAGGGCCCGGCTGAGACGATGATGGCGGGCTTCCCCTTGAACAGACCGGTGAAGCGGGCCACCCCCGGCATGTCCAGGGTGAGGTGGGCGTTGTCCAGGACATTTTTCAACATGCGCAGCCCCAACCCGCCGATCGTATTCCGGTTGATTTCCAGCACCTTCATCCGTTCCTTCACTCGCTCTTCATAGCGGGCGTAGAGAGTCTGGTGCCACCGGGCGCTGAACCCGCAGCGGACGATGCGCAGCTTGTCGGTGACGAACATCGGCTTGCTGCAGAGGCTGAGGATATAATCGAGCCGCGGCAGGTCGTCCCCCACCACCAGATGCACCCGCTCGTCGTTCAGCAACCCCGTCAGATCCTGATGAAACATGGCCGCGTGGAAGATGCGGGGGTCGGCCTCGCAGACGATCAGGACGTGACCGCGATTCAGACGACTCAAGACTTCCGTGGCCAGGTAGCCCAGCCCCAAGCCCAGGAGCACCACCACGCCTTCGACTCCGAAATCCATGCGTTCCACAACACGCCGGGCGATGTCGCGCGGGTCTCTGTCGTAGAGGTGTCGCGGCTCCCCATGCGTCCGTTCACAGAGGTTGAGGTATCCGCTTGAAGTCTGCTCCACCGTCACCGCCGAGAGGTCCGCATCCAAGTCCGGGGGACGGCCCCGGTCCTTGTTGATCGATTTGAGCGCGGCGAGGTTGCGCGCGTACTGGCCGTCCTCGGCCGTGAACTCGCGGAAATACCGGATCACCCGCTCCGGACTGTCGCCCGCTCCTTCGCGCCAGCCCGTTCGCACCTCCGCCTTCTTGGCCAGGACCAGGAGCCCCTTGTGGTCATAGGTCTGCGCGACGGGGGTAAGTCCATTCCGCTCCAGCAACAGACGGAGGGTCGGCAGGGAAAAGATCCAGAGGTGCACCGCCTGGAGCGTCTGCGGATGGACCGGACGCAGCGGGCGCATCAAGGTCGGCACGCCGATAAACACGTGGCCGTCATCCTTGAGGTTGATGCGCGCCTGGCGCAGGAGCGCATCCGGGTCCGGCACATGCTCCAGCACCTGCGAAAACATGATCAGGTCGAACGTCCGCCCCTCGTACGAGCCGGGCCCGTAAAATCCGGTCTGCACGTCCAGGCCGAACGACTCCCGCGCATGGGACGCAAAGGTGTCGGCCGGCTCGATCCCGCAGACCTGCCATCCATATTCCCGAAAGACCGAGAGGGCGACACCCGCCGCACAGCCGACCTCCAGGAGGGACGGGGCCGGCTGGCCGTCCTGCGGCAGCCCGAGTTCCTTGGCAACCCATTGATACCGAGCCAGGTAGACCTTCCGATTGGCCTTCAGGTAGGCAGGATCGGGGGCATGGGGCCGCAATTTGTCCCCGTAGAGCGTCGTGAGCTCCTGCTCATCCAGCATGGGGTTGGTGTAGACGAAACCACAGCGCCGGCAGACCACATAGGTGACGGGCGTTTCGTGCAGATGGTCGAGATGCCGGTGATACGGATCCTGCTCGTAGCGGACCAGGAGTTCTCCGTCGCTCGCTCCGCAGATCAGGCAGGCAGTGGCTTTCATTGCATATCCTTTCCAGGCTGGTCAGCCCCGTGCACAGATGGTCTCCGTGGAATCCGGGTCAGCCGACGGGTCTGTCTGGCGGCGTGAGCCGATTTTGAGCAAGACGTCGAACTCTTCGTAGAAGGGGTGCCTCATCGATCCCACTTGAGGATCCTTGAATTTCCTCGCGCGAAGGGTTCCCCGCTCCCGGGCGATCCGGCGGATGAAGCTCACATCCGATCCGACGTGCAAGGTCACACGCGGAGAGCGGAACAGCGTCGAGAGGTCTCGGCACCGGATCGCCGTGGCAAACAAGCTCGGGTCCGCTTCCCAGATCAGAAGCTGACAGGATGGAGGCAGGTGCGCATCGAGCAATTCCGCCAGGTGTCCCAGGCCAAGACCCATCAGCAAGACGTGGTCGATCGAGCCATCCGGCATTAGTCCGCCCGACAGACATCGATGGGCCCTGGCCCGACTCCCTTCCGCCCCGTAGAGCCAGGCGATGGCCCCGTCCGTCTTGTCCTTCCCTATGTTGTCGATCCCCTCGTCTGTTTGGTTGGCATGGAACTGTCGCGTGTCATGCCACTTGCAGGCTTCCTGCAAGACCGGCTCGTGGTGCTCGACGAGCGCGGCAAGGTTCCGCCCTAACAGGACCGCTTTCTCAGGGCTGAAGAGCCCCCGATACAGGGCATGCACCGCCCTCCAATCGTCTTTCTCGCGCCAGTCCGGCGTCGGCGGACCATCCGCCTTCATGGCCAGTACCCGCAGCCCTCTCGGCTGATGGGTCTCAATGGTGACCACTCTAAACCCGCACCGTCTGAGATAGGCTCGGAGCGTCCGCGATGAAAACAACCTCACATGGTCGCCCCCGAAAAGGCCCGGGTAGAGCTTGCGATGAGGAGCCAGCACATCGGGAGTCCCGATGAAGAGATAGCCGCCGTCGGTGAGCTTCTGCCGGATCGCCTCGAGGACGGGGGCTGGGTCCAGCACATGTTCGATGACGTGGGAAAAGAGGATGAGATCGAACTGCCGGCCGGGAAAGCTCTCGCTCGTAAAGAATTCCGAGCGCAAATCCAGGCCGAACGCGCGCTTCCCATAGTCGATCCACTCCCCTCCTGCGTCCAGTCCGACGGCATTCCAGCCTTGCTGGACGAAGGGCCGCAGGAACATCCCCGTCGCACAGCCGATGTCCAGCACCGACCGGTCCCGGCCGCTCATGCCGGTCTTGGAGGCGATCCACGAGAAGACCTCCAGGGCGCAGACCCGGTTGGCGTTCAGATAGCCGGGGTCCGGTTGATCGGGGCGATACCGGCTCGTGTAGAGCAGATCCATCTCCGCTTCGTCCATCATCTGGTGCTGATAGACGAAGCCGCAGCCGCAACACACGACATAGTGAACGGTGTGATCCGTTCTTGCAGGCAGCCGCTTCAGGTACGGGTCCCGTGGAAACGAGACGAGCTCGTTACGGGATGGGCTTTCGCAAATTGGACAGCAGGCAACTTCGTGCATCGCCCCTCCTCAGTTGGTCCTGCCGGTCACGGATGCCACGGCAACCGGCTGTGGTTCCTGCACGCCCAACAGATCGATGAAGCCTTGATAGAGGTCTCTGTTCCACCGGCCGGCCGAGGCGGTTACAAACAGCCTGGCAAGGCTCATCATCCGCCGGCGCTGGGCCGCCATCAGGTGAACGTGGCGGCCTACCAACAGGGTGACTTGCGCAGAGGCCCAGAGAGGACTCAGATCCACGGCCATCAGGACGGCCTTGGCCAAGGCGGCATCCGCCTCCCAGATGACCAGATGCTGACTCTGCCGCAGGCGTCCCGCGAGCGCCATGGCCAGTTCGCCGGACCCCAGGCCAAGCTGGACCAGCGTGGCTCCCTCCGGCAAAGAACACTGGTCGGTTTCGACATCCACCGGCCGGAAGCCATCCAGCTCCCCCGAGCGAACGACCGGGATCGCCACGCCATCCTCGTTCGTCACGAGCAGGCAGAAGCCGCCCTGCAGGCCTGGCTCAAGCCGGACGTGCCGATCAGGGACCTTCATGCAGAGCGCCTCGATGGCCACCCGCTGTCTCCGCGCAATGGCGGCGAGGTTGTACCCCAGAAAATCGGGCGAGTCCGTGGCCCCCAGACCCCTGTAGAGGGCATGAACAGCGGCCGCATCATCCACCGGTTGATCCGGCACCCCTTCCATGGGCCGCACGATGATCCCCTGCCCATAATCGGACTGGAAAAACAGCGAGGCTTCGGTTCTGAACCCGCTCCGAGCCAAGACGGTTCGCAGCGCACGCCGGCTGTAGAGCCGCACATGGGCGCCGGCCAGATGGCCTCGAAAGAGCTTCTCCTTCGAGGGAGGCTGCAGGAGGTCCGGCGCAGCCACGAACAACAGGCCGTCCTCCGCCAGGTGACGGTGCATCGTCCGAAGCATCGGAATCGGGTCGGGAATGTGTTCGACCGTATGGGAAAACAGGATCAGGGAGAAGCGCCGCCCCGGGAACGACTCCGGTCCGTATTGTCCGGTCACAATCGTCTGATCCGTACCGTCCACCAAGCGCCGGGCAAACTCCGTCCAGGCTGGCACTGGGTCGATCCCGAAGACCTGCCAGCCTCGTTCCTTGAAGGCCGCGAGCAGGCTGCCCGACCCGCAGCCGATATCCAGCACCGTCCGGCCTTGCGTCCTTCGCTCAGCCAGCGGCGCCAGATCGTCGCCGATGGCCCGCCCTCGTTCGATTTCTTTGGCCAGCGCCGTCTCCGTCTTGAAAAAGGGGCGGTAGTCGTCGGTGTACAAGCGCTCCAGATCGTCGGCATCCAGGATCGGGTCCTGGTAGACATGCCCGCAGGCTTCGCAAATGACGAAGCGCACGACGGCCCGATCCTGCCCGCTCAGGCGGTTCGCGAAACGGTCCGCGTCTTTCCTCGCGAACTCATTGGCGCGCGTCGAGCCGCAGATCAGACACCAGCCAGGCTGCATCAGATTTCTCCACGATCAGCAATCCGTATTCAGCCGTCAGCTCTCAGCTCGACACCGTGCCAAGCCTCTTCTCATTCTCGCCGAGGGCTGACGGCTCCCGGTCTTCAACGTAATACCGAGGTCAGCGTCAGATGCCGGGCCAGAAACAAGCCGACCTCGTCGCGCGTATCCACCCTCGCGCTCAGCGTGCGCAGCGGGATCAGCCCGACTTTCTTGCCGAGCCGTTTGCCGTCCAGAATGAACGGAGCGCGCGTGGCGGTCACGATCCCGCCCATCTCGCGATACAGGGGTTCGCGGTTCTGCCGGGGCAGGTCCTCGGCGTCCCCCACGCGCACAAGCGATCCGTATCGGTCCATCCGCCAGAACGTCTGGCCCTCCTCCACCGCCGTGAACACCGAGTCCAGTTCTTGATCAAGCAGCACCTCCAGCACCTGGTCGATCAACCCCTCTTCCCGGATGGGATGCGTGATCTCCAAGAGCGTCACGATGTCGGTCCGGTACCGCTCTTCCCGTTTCAGCCATTCGACGCCGTGTTTGAGCACCTGCCCCAAGGTCACGTCACGGCGGCTCAGTTCGACGGGACGGAGGAACGGGACCTCCGCGCCGCAATCCTGCGCCAATCTGGCGATGTCCGGATTGTCGGTCGTGACGATCACCCGCTCGATCAGCCGCGAGGCCTTGGCCGCCTCCACCGTGTAGGCCAGCAGCGGCCGCCCGCCCAACTTGAAGTCCGGCTGGCCCTGCGGGTCGTCGCCGCGGATCGGGATGATGGCGATGGTGCTCATTTACAAACTCACAAGAGCCTGAAGAGCGTATGGCTTATGGCCAGCGATGCAGAGCTCCGATCTTTCTTGCCATAAGCGATAGGCCATTAGCGCTTCTCCTCAGTCGTTGACCGTCCGCTTGCCCTGGCGGAGGATTTCTTCCGCCAACCAAAAGTCGAACTCATCGTGGATGTCCACACCGGTGCAGTAATCGTCGGTCACGACCAAATCCACCCGGTCGCCGAGCCGGCGCCCTTGCTTGATAAATTTCGCCCTGGTGGCGCAGGCCAGGCCCGTGTCCTCCCGATACAGAGCTTCCCGCTTTTGCCTGGGCCCGTAGCTGATGTCCGGAGCCAGCCGGATGCACTTCCCGTCCTGCTTGCGCCAGAAATTCTTGTGGGTCTTGTAGGCGGCGAAGACCGAGTCCAGACTCTCGTCCTCCAGCAGCCGTCGGACCACCTGCTCCACCAGCCGATTCTTCCGGAAGATGTCCGTCGGCTGGAAGAACACCACGATGTCGGTTTTGTAACCCTCCTCCCGCTCCAGCCACTCGACGGCATGGGCGAGGACCGGCTCGGTCGGCGTGTCATCTTGAGCCAAGTCGGGCGGCCTGATGAACGGGGCCTCCGCCCCATATTCCTCGGCCACCGCCGCGAGGGCCGGATCGTCCGTCGTGACGAGGACCCGGTCGATCAAGGGACAGGCCTTGGCCGCTTCGATGCTGTAGGCCAGGAGAGGCTTCCCGTTCAGCACCCGGCGGTTCTTGCCCGGCAGACCCTTCGATCCACCACGAGCAGGAATAATTGCAACAACATGTACTTGTGCATGATTCTTCATGTTTTGATTCATCGCTGTGCTCCCCGAAGAACTTGCGGGCCAACCGGTTCTGGACGGCCGTTGTGGATCAGTTCGATCACCCGCACCACACGATCGGCCCGCTTGCTGTCCCCGCCGTGATTGATCCCATGGTGGTGGTACACGGAGGCATAGGGCTCGTAGAGGATTTTGTGGCCCTGATCCAGGACCCGTCGGGCCCAATCCCGATCCTCGACGCCTGCGATCTCTTCGTCGAACGGGATGCGCTCCCAGACCGACCGGCGGATCATCGAGTTGGCGTTGTGGAAAAAGTAATCCTTTTCCTGCACCCGGCGTTCGAGCCCGAACACCGTCAGCAGATCCCGCTTGTCCAGACTGTTGGTGTCGGGCAGCGGCTCTTGCTTGCCGTACACGCCGGCCACGGCCGGATCGAGTTGAAACCCCCGCCAGAGACGATAGAGCCACTGGTCGGTGGCTGGAATGCAGTGGCCCGACACCATGGCGATGAAGTCCCCCTTGGCCGCCTGAATGCCGACGTTCAAGGATCGGCCAAAGGTGAACTCCCCGTCCGAGATGGAGACCACCTTCACTTCGAACCGGCGCACAATGTCGAGGGTCGCGTCGGTCGAGGCATTGTCCACCAGGATCACCTCGTACTCGGCGAAGGCCTGCCGGGTGATCGCGGCCAGGCAGCGCCCGATCCACTTCTGCTCATTCTTCGTGCGGACAATGATGGAGATCATTCCGGGCAACCCAGGTTGAGGTTAAGGTCGAGTTCAGACTTCGCCTCCGCCGTAGCCCTCATCTCAGCCTTAACCTCAGCCTCAACCTTCATGAGAGGTCCAGCATCCCGAAGGTGATGAAGTCGTCCGGCTCCAGGTCGTACAACACTTTCTTCCCGACCACATCCGGCGCGAGTCTGGGGCTCAGGCCTCGATAGGGCGCTTTGAGGGACAGGAGTTCCTCGGTCAGGACCGTGCCGGCGGGAATCGCCCTGGCCGCCACCAGCGAAACCTGGTCGTCGTCGAACGTGTCGCTTTGCGCCGCGATGAGCTTCTTGCGAATATCGGCCAGCGGTTCCTTGTCCGTCTCCCGGATCGTGGCCACCAGCCGGCTCATCTCGGCCGGACTCAAGCCGCCGCCGCGCGGGAGATCCAGATCCTTGTCCAGGGTCAGGGCTTTCTCGATGACCGAGGCGCCGAGCCCCAAGGCACCCATCACCATGGTGACGCCCGGCTCGTTGTCCGTGTACCCCACCCGCCGCCCGAACTGCTCCAGCCAGGCGACCACGCCCAGGTAGGCCAGGTTGACCTCGAACGGTTTCAAGAAGACGCTGTGCAAGAGGGCCAGGTTGTGCCCGTTGAACAATTCCACGGCCTCTTCGATCTCCGCTTCGGTCAGGAGCCCGGTGGCGAGGAACACGCGCTTCTGGCGTCTGGCCATGGCGTGGAGCAACGGCCAGTTGCTGGCGGCCACCGCATCCACCATCAGGCCGTCCGGTTCCAACGCATCCGCCACGGCCAGCGAGTCGAGCGTGAAGGGCGCCACGACAAAGTCCACCCGGCCGGCGCAGTAGTCCCGCAGTTCCCGCAAAGCCTCCGGCGAATACTCCAATTCCTGGGCGACGCCGCGCACGGTCTTCCCCAACCGGGGGTACTTCAACAAAGGCCGGTCCAGCACGGACCGGACGACTCCCTGCTCGGCCGACCGCTTGTCCAGCCGGATCGCGTCGCAGCCGCTCTGCACCGCCGCGTCCACCAGACGCTTGGCGGCATTGAGGTCGCCCAGATGGCTGTCCGTGATGCGGGCCAGCACATAGGAGCGACGCCTGCTTCCCTGTATGCCGCCGGTTCGTTTTGCCTGCGCCATGTTCCCTCGAAAATTGACGATTGTGGAATTGTCGATTGACGATTGACCGGAACGCTCAATGCCGCTCAATCGTCAATGCTGGCAATCGTCAATCCTCACCACACCGAACACATCCGCTCCACGATGGACCGGTAGGTCGTCGTTTCGTACCGGCCGGCCTCCTCGAAGTGGGACTGGAACACCCAGTGAAAGAGGGCGTCGGCCGCCTGGCAGATATTCATCCCCTTGCCGTTCAGCGTCTGGTGCCCCGACAACCGCGCCTGCCGCAGCAAGGTCGTTTCCAGCGGCGAGTAGACGATATCCAGGAACCGGACCGAAGCGGGAACCTGGGTCATGAGCGATGCGGACCGGAGGTTGTTGTTTTGAATATCCAGCAACGAGTCCCTGTAACAGGCTTCATAGACGCTCCGGGGGTCTTGACCCGCCGCGGCACGGACCTGGGCCGGATTGGAGTTGACCAGCGGCGAGTAGGGCTCCAGACAGATGACCCGGCCTTCGGTCAGGAGCCTGACTCCCGACTGTCCGACGGTCGTCGCATTGACGACCAAGTCGACCTTCCGCGCCGTGATCCCGATCGCGTTGGACTCCACGTAGACCGCAGTGGGATTGACGCTCCGGATCGACCGGCACAGCTCATCCCCGCTACTCCGGCTCCGGTTCGCCACATAGAGCGTCCCCGCCCCGATCGCCTCCGCCAGATACCAGGCCAGGGCCTTGCCCGCCCCGCCCGAGCCGATCAGCAGCACCCGGCTCCCCTGCAACTGCCGGATGAAGGGCTCCCCCTCCGCAGAGAGCGGCGTGGTCAAACTGGCCAGACCGCCGGATCCGTCGGTGTTGGCGCCGACCAGCCGGCCGTCCTTCCGACGCACCACGACGTTCACCGCGCCGATGGACTTCGCCCGACCATCCAGTTCATCGAGGAGCGGAATGATCGCGGTCTTGTACGGCATCGTAACGCTGAAGCCTTTCATGCGCTGATCCTGCCGGACCGCCTCCACGAATGCCGCCAGGTTCGCCGATGCGACGTCGAAGGGACTGTAGAAAGCGTCGAGGCCGATCGCCTGCAACACCGGATTCCAGATCGAGGGACTCTTGGCATATTTCGACGGATTTTCCCCCACGATGCCGGCCAGCCACTGCGATGACGTGGCTCGGGCATCCAATTGGTTCGTCACGACGTCTTGCAGCGAACAGGTCTTCACCATGGCCGTCTCCTTCAATGCAGAATGATGAATGCTGAACGCTGAATGGAAGAATCGGGTTTCAAAGATTGTGATTCATCGTTCAGCATTCACCATTCACCATTCATCGTTACGCCGCCCGCCCCAGGACCGCCGCGATCCCGCGCACCTCGGTCATGAGCTGTCCAAAAGCCTTGTAGTCGAGCGCTTGCAGCGGGTCCACCGCCGCCTGAGCCGGAACCGGGTGCACGTCCAGAATCAATCCGTCCGCCCCCGCCGCCACGGCGGCCCTGGCGATGGGCGCGACATACTCGCGCCGGAACGTGGCATGGCTGGCATCCACGATCACCGGCAGGTGCGTGAACTCGTGCAGGGCCGGCACCGCCTGCAAATCCACGATGAAGCGCGACGCGGGCTGGTGGGTGTGCGGCGCGACGACGCCGCGCTCGCAGAGGACCACCCGGCTGTTCCCGTTGTAGAGCAAGTACTCCGCTGCGCCGAGCCAATCCCGCAAGCTGGAGCCGTAATGGCGCTTGAGCAGCACCGGCTTGCCCGTCTTGGCCACCTCTTCCAGCAAGGGAAAGTTCTGCATGCTGCGCGAGCCGATCTGGATCATGTCCACATAGCCGGCCACCATCTCGACCAGCCGCACATCCACGACTTCGGACACCACGGGCAGACCGGCTTGCCGTCCCGCCTCCTGAAGAAACGCCAGGCCCCGCTCCCGCAGCTCGAACATCTTTTCGTTGCGATAGGGGAACGTCAGGGGCTTGAAGGCCCCGCCGCGCAGGATGGCGGCGCCGGCGGCTTTCACCTGTTTCGCGATCGCCAGAACCTGCTCCGCCCCCTCCACCGCACAGGGTCCGGCCATGACGGCGACCCGGCCGCCGCCGATCTCCGCCGGCCCGACCGACACGATGGTCCGATGGGTCGGTCCCTGTTTCGCCACGAGCCGAAGGTTCGTTTTCAGGTCTTGTTCGCTGATGTCCTTCATCGGCCCACCGGGGCGGCTTCGATCAGCGACGCAAGACTGGAGGCCTGCACGTCGGCCGACTGAATCGCCGCCGC